>JAUNKJ010000051.1 GCA_030532785.1 Cardiobacteriaceae bacterium | reverse complement strand
GGGGCTTTTGCTCCGTGCTTTTAATGAGTTGAAAAGTTTTGTCGTGTACTGAGATGAATCAGTCAAAAATAGTGATTTTTTACCATCATGAAGCGCTTATTGCGGTAAAAATGCACGATAAATATCCGATAAATGATAAAAATATCCAGACAATCTTTGCCCTGCCACCACGCAAAGGTAAATTTCCTTGCCGCTCAAGGTGCTGGAATAACCCGCTTGGGAAATATTAAAATATCGATATAATAAAAATATAATGCAAAACAGGAGAAGGTTATGACCCAGAACACCCGCCAGGAACACGATTTGCTCGGTTATCGCGATGTCCCCGCCGATGCGTATTACGGCATCCAAACGCTGCGCGCGTTCGAGAATTTCCGCATCAGCGGGGTGCGGCTGCATCAGTTTTCCACGTTTATCAATGCCTTTGCCTATGTGAAAAAGGCGGCGGCAATCGCCAACTTTGAGTGCGGCGTACTCGACAAGAAGGTGGCGGATGCGATTTGCGCCGCGTGCGACGATATTCTCGCCGGGCGTTTGCACGATGAATTCATTGTCGACATGTTTCAGGGTGGCGCGGGTACGTCCACCAACATGAACGCCAACGAGGTGATTGCCAACCGCGCGCTGGAGATTCTCGGCCATGCCAAGGGCGAGTACCAGTTCGTCCATCCCAACAATCATGTCAACCAGTCGCAATCGACCAACGACGCTTACCCCACGGCGCTGCATGTGGCGCTGGATGGCTATGTCGAGCGCTTGCTCGCGGCGATGGCAGTGCTGCACGCGAGTTTCAAGCGCAAGGCGGCGCAGTTTGCCGACAAGCTGAAAATGGGGCGCACCCATTTGCAGGACGCGGTGCCGATGACTGCCGGGCAGGAGTTCAATGCCTTTGCCACGATGATTGCCCGCGAGATGGCGCGGGTTCGCGATGCCCAGAAAAACCTTTATGAAATCAATATGGGGGCGACTGCGATTGGCACCGGCCTGAACGCCCCTGCGGGCTATTCGCAGGCGTGCGCCAAGGCGCTCGCGCATCTCACCGGCAAGCCGTATGTGATTGCCGAGGATTTGATTCAGGCGACGCAGGACACCAGCGCCTATGTGCATCTTTCCGGCACGCTGCGCTTGTTGGCCACACGTTTGTCGAAGATTGCCAATGACTTGCGCCTGGAATCCTCGGGGCCGCGCGCGGGGCTTGCCAATTACCGTTTGCCGGAAATGCAGCCCGGCAGCTCCATCATGCCGGGCAAGGTGAATCCGGTGATTCCCGAAGTGGTCAACCAAACCTGCTTTCATGTGATGGGCATCGACCACAGCATCGCGATGGCTGCCGAGGGCGGGCAATTGCAGTTGAACGTTTTCGAGCCGGTGATCACCTTCAACCTTTTCACCGCGCTGGTGATGCTGGCGCAGGCGTGCGAGACTTTTGCGGAAAAATGTATCGACGGCATCGAAATCAACGAGATGCACAACCGCGAACAGGTACTGGCCAATATCGGCCTGGTGACGGCGCTCAATCCGCACATCGGCTACGAAGCGGCGAGCCGGGTGGCGCGCAAGGCGCAGGAAACGGGCGGCAGCGTGTACGACATCGTGCTGGAAGAAAAGCTGCTCGACCAGGACAAGCTCGATGAGATCATCGCGCCGGAGAATATGGTGTATCCGAAAGGATGACGCCATTTGCAGGGGGTGGTTCGTGAAGATGCACGTATTGCCAATCTGCTGTGCAGGCATAACCCGAGTTCGGGATAAGGAAAGTGGATATATACGCTTATATGGTGTTGTTCCTCAATCAGTTCCTTCTCCCGCTTGCGGGGGAAGGGTAGGATGGGGGTGTAAAATGCGTAGCATTTTTTACAGCTATGGAATGAAAACTTCGTTTTCAACACCCCCACCCTGTCTTTCTCGTCCTTCGGACGAGCTGGCGGAGCCAGTCGCCCCGCAAGCAGGGGAGGGGAGTGGTTCGTCATTTCATAGAATATTTTGAAAAATCGTTCAGAAATGACTTCTCTTATCCCGAGTTCAGATTGACACACGTTCAAAAAAACGGGGGACATCATGGAATATCTGTGGATTTTGCAACTTATCGTCGTGCTTGCCGCCATCTACATCGGCGCGCGGCTCGGTTCCATCGGCATCGGTTACGCCGGTGGTGCGGGCGTTGTCGTCCTTTGCCTGCTGCTGGGGATGAATGCCGGCAAGGTGCCGATTGACGTCATTCTCATCATCATGTCCGTCATCGCCGCGATTGCCGCGATGCAGGTCGCGGGCGGGCTGGATTATATGGTGTCGGTCGCCGAGCGCATCCTGCGCAAACACCCGAAACATATCACCTATCTCGCGCCCGCCGTCACCTACACCCTCACCATTTTCGCCGGTACCGGACACACCGCCTTTGCCGTGCTGCCGGTGATCACCGAGGTGGCGAAGGAACAGGGCATCCGCCCGTCGCGGCCGCTGTCCATCGCCGTGGTCGCCTCGCAGATTGCGATCACCGCTTCGCCCATCTCCGCCGCCGTGGTGGCGATGAGCGGCTTTCTCGAACCGCTTGGCGTCGGCTATCTCACCCTGCTCGCCATCTGCATCCCCACCACTTTCGCCGCCTGCATGATTACCGCTTTCTTCTGCAATTTCATGGGCAAGGAACTCAAAGATGATCCCGTCTACCAGGAACGTCTTGCCAAGGGCATGGTCACCCTGCGCGGGGAAAGCAATATCGTGCTGAAGCCTTATGCCAAGCTCTCTGTCGGCCTCTTTTTGCTCACCATCCTCGTCGTCGTCTCCTACGCCACCGCGATCAGCGACAAGGTGAAACTCATCGAAAACCCGATGCTTACCCGCGACCAGGCCATCATCGCCTTCATGCTCATGGCCGCGGCTCTCATCGCGCTGTTCGCGAAAATCGACACCGGCGCGGTGCTCAACAGCTCCACCTTCAAATCGGGGATGAGCGCCTGCATCTGCGTCCTCGGCGTTGCCTGGCTCGGCGATACCTTCGTCGGCGGCCATATCGACGCCATCAAGGACACCGCCGGGGTGTGGCTCGACAAGAATCCGTGGCTGCTCGCCGTCGTCCTCTTCTTCGCGAGCATGCTCCTCTACTCGCAGGCGGCGACCACCAAAGCGCTGATCCCCTCCGCCCTGGCGCTCGGCGTCGCGCCAGTCACGGCAGTGGCCTCCTTTGCCGCCGTGAGCGCGCTCTTCATCCTCCCCACCTACCCGACGCTGCTCGCCGCCGTGGAAATGGATGACACCGGCTCGACCCGCATCGGCAAATTCGTCTTCAACCACCCGTTCATCCTCCCCGGCACCATCGCCATCGCCTTGAGTGTCGCCTTTGGCTTCGTGGTGGCAGGTGCGGTGTTGTAAAACACAACAGGTAGGCTGGGTTAGGCGTTAGCCGTAACCCAGCAAAGAAAAAACCATAAAAACGATAAAAATATTAGTTTTTTGCCATCATGAAGCGCTTGTTGTGAGAAATTTTCTCGAGATAAGCGCTTTATGGTGAGAAATTTTACCATTTGTTGTGGGGTGGGCTTCAGCCCACCGTGTAGGTTGGCGGTGCATTTCGGCAAGCTCAATAACCGCCGTCAGGCGAACCCCAACAATCATGTCTTTTCGTGTTGGGGTTCGCTTTGCTCACCACCAACCTACTTTTTGATTCAACGCTTTACCACCTGGCAAACACCCGCACGATTTCCCGCACCGCAGGCATCGCCAGTACGGCAAAGGCGGCGAGCCACAACACGGCGATGCGCGCCGCGTCCTTGCCCGCAAGCGGCACAAAATGCACCTGGCGCAGGAGCTGATCGGCATGGGCGAGGCGGGTGACTGCCTTGGGATAGCGCGGATCGGCAACGATGGCAAAGGCGCGCATGTCGGCATCGAGCGCGGTCTCCGGCGGCGCTTCGCTTTGCCAGGCGCGCAGCCATTGCCCCTGTTGCGCGAGGGTTTTCAGGCTGGAATAGGGCGCGAGCGCCAATACTGCCGTCCACCACAGCCCGCTCCACCAGGCAAAGGCGAGAATCGCCGCGATTGACAACGCACAAAATCCCTGCGACAGCCACACCGCCTTGTGGCCGACGAGGCTTTGCAGCATCTGCCCGCCATCCAGCGGCAATACCGGCAACAGATTGAAGAGATTGATGAATACCAGCAAACCGCCCAGCATCCAGCAAAACGGCACGGGCGGGGCAAAGGCGAGCAGCGCCGCGCCGATCACAATGCCGGGCAGGGGGCCTGCAAGCGCGACCCAGGCGCGGTCGCGCGCCGAAGGATGCTGTTCCTCACCGATGGTCACGCCGCCCGCGAGCGGCAAGAACAAAATGCGCACGCGGCGATAGCCCAGGGCGCGCATCGCGAGCCAATGCCCGCCCTCGTGCAGGGCGATGACGATAAAGAGCGCCAGCGCAAACGTTTTGCCCGCGATCCACGCGGTCAGCGCCAGAAACAGCGCGGCGGACAACAGGAAAAAGCCCCATTGCACATGCGCTTGCGGCGCGCCACGCGCCCGGTTTGTCCGCCACAATTCGTAAATCAGCGCGAGTCGCGCGGGCGGAATATCGTCTGCATTGGCCAGCGCTTGCGCCGGGCGGCGCAGCAAATGCGGCAACAGGCGCAGCGCCGCGCGCAGGGTGAAACGCCGCCCGCCATCGGGATGCGGCGCGGTAAAACCGTGCGTCTGCATGCCGTCCCAATACAGATTTTCGTGGCGCTGCAAGCGCTCGCGCACCGCCTCGGCATCGCCCCAGGGTACGCTCTGCGCCGCTGCCATCTCGCGATGCGCCGCATATTGCGTGGCAATATCCGGCCACGCCTGCGCCTTCCCCGAACTCTGCACATCGGCAAGTCGCGCATAGAGCGGCGCCGCCTCCTGCCACGGCGCGGTGACGACAAGATGATCGGCGGCGTCGCGGCTTACAAACAGCACCTGGCAGGCATCGCCGCTTTCCGCAGTGAGATAGGTCAGCACCTCGGCGATGGTGAGGCCGTCCGCGCTGCGATAAAGACGCAGCAAATCGCTGCCCGGCATCGGCGGCTCGACCGCGATCTGCAACACCGCATCAAGACGAAACCCCAGCGCCTGCAAGGCTTCGTGGCTCGCCTCGAACATCGGTTCCAGCAGCGGATGCGGCAACTTCCCCGGCGCGGACTGCAAACGCACCGCGCGCGCCAGCGGTACCGCCAGAATCTCGTACAGCCAGCCACCCACGCTCATCAACGCGAAAATCAGAAAAACAATCAGGAAACTCATGGCGCTATCCCCAAAAAAGAAGGCAAGCGTATCACGGAAATCATGCGGGCAGTTGCGGGCTGAGGTGGTAGCGATGGCTCTCGGGACAGCGGCGCGGGTGCATGGGGATGTCGTAGAGGGTGTCGAGGTGTTGGCCGCGCACGGTGTCTTGCGGGGAGTGTTCGCCCTGGATGCGCGCGTTTTTGAGCAGCAGCAGGCGGTCGGCGTGGTTCAGGGCGAGCGCCGGGTCGTGGAGGATGGCGAGCAGGGTGAGGCCGCGGGTTTGCAGCTCGGCGAGGGTGGCGAAGAGGCGGTATTGGTGGCGGATGTCGAGGTGGTTGGTGGGTTCATCAAGGAGCAGCCATTTGCCGCAGAGGTCGGCGTCGGGGCTGGGCAGGAGTTGGGCAAGGACGCGGGCAAGATGCACGCGGTGCTGTTCGCCGCCGGAGAGCTGCTGGGCGTTGCGCCGCGCGAGGTGGGCGGTTTCCGTGGCTTCCATTGCCCAGGCGCAGACGGCGGCGTCGTGCGCTTGCTCTCGCGTGCCACGCCAGGCTTCGCGGCCGAGCTGGACGAGGTCGGCAACGGGGTAGGGAAAGGCAAGCGCCGGGTGTTGGCCGAGGACGGCGCGTTGGCGCGCGAGTTCACGCGCGGGGACGCGGGCAAGCGGTGTGCCGCGATGGCGGATATGGGCGTCGAGCGGCGTACCACCGGCGAGGGCGTTGAGCAGGGTGGATTTGCCTGCGCCGTTGGGGCCGATGACGGCGGTGAATTGTTGTTCGGGGAGTTGCCAGTGGTCGATGTCGAGCAGGGTGTGGCTGCCGTGCTGGACGGTGAGTTGGTGGACGGCGAGGAGTTCAGGCATGGCGGACTCCGCTTTGCCACACGAGGTAGCCGAGGAAGGGCGCGCCGAGGAGGGCAGTGAGGACGCCGATGGGGAGTTCGGCGGGGGCGATGAGGGTGCGGGCGAGGGTGTCGGCGAGGATGAGGAGGGTGGCACCCGCGAGGAGGCTTGCGGGCAGCAGGGTGCGGTGGTCGCTGCCGGAAGCGAGGCGCATGAGGTGGGGGACGACGAGGCCGACGAAGCCGATGCCACCGGCGAAGGCAACGCTGGCACCAGTGAGGAGTGCGACGCAGAGGATGAGGCGGCGTTTGACGGTTGCGATGGCAAAGCCGGTGTGGCTGGCGGCGGCTTCGCCGAGCGCCAGGGCGTTCAAGGCGCGGGCGTCGCGGAGGATGACGGGCAGGGTGAGGATGATGAGGGTGGCGAGGATGGCGAGCATCGGCCAGTTGAGCCCGGCGAGTGATCCCATGCCCCAGAAGGTGAGGTCGCGCAGCTGGTTGTCGTTGGAGAGGTAGACGAGGAGGCCGGTGAGTGCGCCGGCGAAGGCGGCGAGGGCAATGCCGGTCAGGAGCATGATGGCGATGTGGATTTGCCCGTGGCGGCGCGAGAGGTGGTAGAGGAGGAGTGTTGCGCCCCAGCCACCGGCGAAGGCGGCGACGGGCAGGCCGTAGAGGCGCAGGTGCGGCAGGTACGGGGCGAGGAGGACGATGTAGAGGGCGGCGGCGAGCGCTGCGCCGCTGGAGATGCCGACGATGCCGGGGTCGACCAGCGGATTGCGGAAAAGCCCTTGCATGGCGGCACCGCAGACGGCGAGCGCCGCGCCGACGAGGAGGGCGGCGAGGACGCGCGGCAGGCGGATGTGCCAGAGGATGTAGTGGTCGCCCGCGCATTGCGGGCTTTGGCAATGCCAGGCGGCGTAGGGCAGGGCGGCGGAACCGCTGTGCAGGGCGAGGGCGAGGCTGGCGAGGAGCAACAGGGCGAGGAGGGGGAAGAGGATGTGGCGGGGCATGTTTGCAATGGGGATGGATGAGGCGGTGTAGGGACGTTGCCTGCAACGTCCGTTATGGATAAGGACGTAGCAGGCTACGTCCCTACAGTGAGAAAATTTCTCATGGTAAGCGCTTTATGGTGGTAAAAAATGATGATTTTGGGTGATTTTATGATGGTTGTAGGCTGGGTTAGGTGCGCAGCACCGTAACCCAGCGCGATGTTTGAAGTGTTGCTGGGTTACGCGGCGTTGCCGCTAACCCAGCCTACAATCTGAAAGGTACGGTTATGGTGGGCTGAAGCCCACTCTACGAATGGTTGTGGGTCAGGGTTTTTGCAAGCAGGGTTCAAGGGCGCGGAGGATTTCCGTGGCGTCGCGGGCGGTGTTGGCACCAAAGCCGAGGGCGGCGACGATGTTGACGGCGAAGGCGCAGCCGTTTTGTCCGGCGCGGGTGTGGGCGATGCTTTCGTGTTGCGGATGTTTGTCGTCGATGCGGGCGATGACGGGGGCTGAGCTGGCGTCGTCGCGCGCGGCGAGGAGGATGAGGTCGGCGGGGCTGGCGGCAAAGGCTTCGAGGGAGAGGGGTTTGTTGCCGTCGAAGTCCACGGCGTTTTCAAGGCCGAGGATGCTGAGGAGATGTGCGCCCGCGCTGTTTTGCCCGAGGGCGAAGACGCCGCGGTTGCCGCTGTTGAGCAGCACAAGGGCGCTGGCGGTGCCGCTTTGGCTTTTCAGTTGTTGCAGGGCGGCTTCGTCGGCTTCGAGGCGGGCGATGAGCGCTTGGGCGGCGTTTTCGGCGGCGATGGCGCGGCCGATGGCGGCAATTTCTTCGCGGATGCCTTCGAGGGTTTGCGGGTCTTGGAGGCGGAGGATGGTGATGCCGCTGCCTTCGATTTGGCGCACGGCGTTTTCCGGGGCGGCGTCGGGGGGGAGGAGGATGAGGTCGGGGTTGAGCGAGAGGATGCCTTCGCCGGAGAGCTGGCGGCGGTAGCCGATTTTGGGTTTGGTTTCCATGAGGTCGGCGGGGAGGAGGGAGGTGGTGTCGACGCCTGCGAGTTGTTCGCCTTTGCCGAGGAGTGCGACGATTTCCGAGGCGTATCCGGCGGCGGAGACGATGCGTTCGGCGCTGTGGGCGGTGGTGCAGGCGAGGGCGGTGAGGAGGAGGAGGGTTTTTTTCATGATGGATGCCTTGGTTTTGGGCGAGGAATGGGGGTAGGTTGGTGGTGCATTTCGACAGGCTCAATTACCGCCGTCGGGCGAACCCCAACGTTTTGTCAAATCATCTCGGTTGCTGAAATCGGTTGTAATGTTTGGGGATGTTTTCTCTTTTCGAGATTGCGCTTCACGGCCGCGCGGCCGGTTACTTTCTTTGCTTCGCCAAAGAAAGTAACCAAAGAAAGGCGACCCCGGGGCGCAGTTTTTCCTTGCCGCGGGGCTTTTGGCGGCGGGCTTGTAAACTCGCTGCGCTCGAACACCCAAGCCCGTGACCCCGCCAAAAAAGCCCCGCGCCTGCGGCTGCGCCCAGGGGGTTATGGGCACTCCGTCGTGAGGTGATGTGCCGTCGGATAGTTGGCATGTGTTCCGGGATGTTCTGTCGGTTCATTATGTTTGTGTTGTTTTGCAAGGTTGTTGTGTTCAGAGGTCATAACGGAAGGATGCACCGATCCAGCGGCCGGGGGCGGTGTGGCGTTCGCGGGTGGCGGCGTCGCTGATGCCGCGCGCGTCGTTCCACGGCAGGTATTTTTTGTCGAGGAGGTTGAAGATGCCGGCGCGGGCGGTGAGTTTGTCCACGGGTTTCCAGTAGGCGTTGATGTCCCAGACGCCGTAGCCGCCGACGGGGGCGATGGCGGGGTCGCTGATGTCGCGGGTTTTTTTGCCGCTGGCGAAGTGGAGTTTTTGGCTTATGCCCCATTGGCCGCCGGGGTGGTCGTAGTCGAGGCGGATGTGGCCTGTGAGCGGGGTGAGGCTTGACAGGGGGGCGTTGTTTGCGCGGTTTTTGCCGTCTGCCCAGGCGGCGCTCAGGTGGGCGGAGAGGCCGTCGAGCGCGGGGGCAAGGCCGCCGAGTTGTACGCCGCCTGCGAGTTCGATGCCGTAGATTTCGGCGCTGGGGAGGTTGGTGCTGGTGAAGGCGAGGAGGCCGGTGTGCGGGTCTTTGCCGATGCTGGTTTGGGTTTGGATGAAGTTGTGGTAGCGGGTGTAGTAGGCGGCGAGGTCGTGGCTGAATATGCCGTTGTCGCTGCGCCAGCCGAGTTCGAGGCCGCGGCTTTTTTCCGGCTGGAGGTCTGGGTTGGCGACGAAGGCGTAGCCTTGCGAGGCGTTTTCAAAGCCGAGGTTGGTTTCGTTGAAGGCGGGGGCGCGGAAGCCTTCGGCGTAGTTGGCGTAGAGGGTGTGGCTGTCGTTCAGGTCGTAGAGGGCGCCCAAGCGCAGGGAGAGTTGGCCTTCGTTGTAGTCGCGTACCTGGTAGGCGTTGCCGACGGTGTGGCGGAAGGTGGTGTCGGGTTTGGCATCAAGCTGGTAGTGGTCGTAGCGTGCGCCGGGGATGAGGCTGAAGCCGCTGGTGCCGAAGGTGAGGCGGTTTTGCGCGAAGAGGCCGATTTGGCGGATGGTGCTGTTGGGGGCGTTTTTTTCGTGGCCGTTTTTGCTGTTGCCGGCGATGGTGTCCTCGGTGTAGCGGTCCATGCGCGCGCTTTGCTGGCTGAGGCTGAGTCCATAAATCCAGTCCTGGCTGATGGTGCCGGCGATGTTTTTCGATAGTTGTGCTTCAAGGCCGGTGTCGCGCATGGCGTATTGCGAGTCGCGCTGGCGTTTGGCGGGAGCGCCTGCGCGGGTGGTGGCATCGAGGTCGGTGATTTGGGTGGCTTTTTGTTGCTGGCTGTGGAAGCGCCAGTAGCCGCTGTCGGCGATGGGGCTTGCGAGCTGGAAGTCGTGGCGCAGGGCGATGGCGTCGCGTTTTTGCGTGTCGTGGCCGTGGTAGCGGTGGTAGGTGTATTGGCCTGCGCTGTTGCCGATTTGGCTTTGGACGTTGGTGTCGCGTTGGTCGCGGTAGGTGCTGGCGCTGAGGGTGAGGGTGTGGTTGGCGTTGGGGCGGTAGCGCAGTTGTGCGGCGAGGCTGTGACTTTGGTCATCCTGCGGGTCGGGGGCGGTGCGTTGGTTGCCGGGGATGTTGATGCCGCTGTGGTTTCGGGTTTCGTCGCTTTGCTGGTAGGCGTAGCTGACGAGGCCGTCCCATTGTTCATGCGGGGCGAAGGCGAGGGTGGCGCTTGCGGTGGCACCGTTGTTTTTGCCGCTGTATTGCGCGAAGAGGCGGCCGCCGATGGTTTGTCCGTTGTCGAGGTAGTCGTCGGCGGTTTTGCTGACGAGGCTGACGACGCCGCCGATGGCATCCGAGCCGTGCAGGGAGGAGGCGGGGCCTTTGATGACTTCAATCTGGCCGATGTTGTTGAGGTCGGTGTATTGGCGGCCGGCGTTCTGGAAGGGGCCGAAGCTGAACTGGTTGGTGACGGGTTGGCCGTCGACGAGGATTTTGACGCGGTTGCCGGAGACGCCACGGATGGTGACGTCGGAGAGGCCGTAGCGTCCGGCGCGGTCGAAGGAGACGCCGGGGATGTCGGCGAGGGTGTCTTCAACGCTGGCGTGCAGGGCTTTTTCGCGGTTGTCTTCGCCGATGACGGTGATGTTGCCCGCGAGTTTGGCGAGCGGCGAGTCTTCGCGGCTGACGGAGACGGTGATGGTGTCGAGTTCGACGGGGACGGCGTCGGCGGGGATGTTTTGCGCGTGGGCGCTGGCGATGGCGGCGAGGATGGCAGCGGGGAGGGCGGATCGGGCAGGCATGGCAGTCCTTTTTATGCGGTTATCGAAAAACGGACATTGCGATGATGATTTTGTTTTATTTTTTGTTTGTTTATAGTGATTTTTTACCGCGATAAGCGCTTCAGTATGGTAAAAAATCACTGTTTTTAGGTGTTTTATGATTTTGCCATTTGTACCAGCGCTTCGCGTACCGCTTGCGGCGTGCGCACCGCTTCGGCGAAGGGGATGAAATGGAGGGCGTCGCCGTGGCGCAGGGTGAAGCCGTATGGGTGCAGGGCGGTCATGCGTACCTCGGCGTCGTCGGCGATGGTGATGCTGCGTTGGCGCAGGTAGCGGCGCATGGCGTTCATGTGGTCGTCGTTCATGTGGTTGATCATGCGCAGGCGCTCGGCTTCACCGAAGGGGTTTTTCTCGTAGACGGCTTCGGCCTTGATCCAGCGGATGGCACCAAAGCCCATGATGATGCGGTATTTTTTGAGATTGAGGCGGAAGAAGCGGAAGCCGTGGGTTTGGTGATAGTCGCGGGCGGCGGGGTAGTGGCGGTAGTAGTGTTCGCTCAAATCCGGCACTTCCGCTTCGGGCAGCGGCAGGAGGTCGCCGATCATGCAGATGCGCCATTGGGTTTGCACGTTGCCGCGGTCGTTGCCTTCGCGGATGAAAATCGACGCCTTGGGGTTGGCAAGGGCGTTGTGGGTGTGTTCGGCGATGTCGGCGATGAGGATGACGGGGTTGAAATCGTCATCCAAGACAAAGGGGACGACGGAGGAGACGGGGTAGCCTGCGAGCGGATGCCCCTCGCGGCAGAGGGTGGCGAGGCTGCCCGCGTGGCAATCGAGCATTTGTGCGCGCAGGTCGATGAGCGCCTGGCGCGTGGTGTAGGGGTCTTCCTTGTTGCTGAAATCGTTGTGGCTCATGGCGTTACCTTTGGCTGGGCGGAAGGGAGGCGGTCTTGCCCGCAGCAAGGGGGCGAAATCTATCATAGAGAAACAATCTAAACAATAAAGTTTATCATTTGTGGCGTATCCAGTAAGATGGCGCTCCCCTGCGAACAAAGCACAACGCATATGTTTGAATCATTGGATATAAACCTGCTGTTCACCGTGGATTTCTGGAAAGCGCATGTCGATGCCGTGATTTTCTCGGTGCTGGGTCTCATGAGCGTCATCATGTTGTGGCGCGTGATCGAGCGCTATGTTTTTTACAAGCGTATCAATGTGCTGGATTACCCGGACATCCACCGCCTCAATATCGCGCTGGAGAAAAACCTGACGACGATTTACACCGTCGGCGCGAATGCGCCTTATGTCGGACTGCTCGGCACGGTGCTCGGCATTCTCGTCACTTTCCACGATCTTGGCACCCAGGGCGGGCAGCTCAACGCTGCCGCCATCATGGTCGGCCTGGCGTTGGCGCTGAAAGCGACGGCGCTCGGCATTGTCGTCGCCATTCCCGCCGTGATGTTTTACAACGGCCTCGCGCGCACTGTGGAAGTCAAGCGCGCCTGCTGGCTCTCCCTGCACAGTGGCAACCATGAAAAAGTTTGATCAAATCAATGTCATCCCTTTTATCGACATCATGTTGGTGCTGCTTGCGATCGTCCTCACCACCGCTTCTTTCATCGACCACGGCGTGATCGCCGTTCAGCCGCCCCCTTCCAGTACGGCGCAGCGCGCGCCGGACGCTATCGACGACAAACGCCTGATCAGCATTGACCGCGAGGGAAAATTCTATCTGGAACAAACGCCGGTCAGCCTCGACGCATTGCAGGCGGAAATCGCGCAATGGAGTGCGGCGCAACGCGTGCATCTCAAGC
The DNA here is from genome assembly GCA_030532785.1 of Cardiobacteriaceae bacterium. Taxonomy (GTDB): domain Bacteria; phylum Pseudomonadota; class Gammaproteobacteria; order Cardiobacteriales; family Cardiobacteriaceae; genus JAUMXB01. The sequence goes on along the minus strand of JAUNKJ010000051.1, from coordinate 321 downwards.
TCGACGCGCAAACGCCCTTCACCCACTTCGTGCAAATCGGCGATCTGCTGCGCGCGCGGCAGATTCATCAGGTGCATATTCTCGTCAACCCGGCGGAAGGCTGACGCGCGATGCGCAACATTTTCGCCCTGCTTCTCTCGCTCGGTATCCATGCCGCCATCGCCGCTTTTTTCTGGCGCATGGCGCAAGGGGGCAGTGCGCCGGAAGAAGGCTATCAACCCTTTGATTTGAAAATGCTCGTGATGGAAGAAGCGCCGCCTGCGCCGGAAACAGTGGCTGCGCCGGAACCCGAACCCGAGCCTGAATTCGAGCCTGCACCCG
>JAUNKJ010000050.1 GCA_030532785.1 Cardiobacteriaceae bacterium | reverse complement strand
AAAATCCGCATGCACATCGCCGCCGCAAGTGATCAATGGCTCGCCCTGCGCATTTTTGATACTGAAATTAAAGATATAAAAACCGTTCGACTCCGGCGTTTGCGCCCATGCCGCAGCAGCAAACCATGCCGCCAACACCACGATTTTTTTCATCACAAGCTCCTGATTGGGAAAAAACGCTGTCATTATATAGCCGCCATCGCACGCGGCATGACGGTTTCTTATGTATCGCCCGCGCCGCGCGCTTGCATAATTGGCGCATCCCACCACAGGAGAACATCATGAAACCCCTTGCCGCACTGTTGACTCTCGCCGCGCTGCCCGCGTTTGCCCAAGGCGTTGTCCTCACCCCCGCCGAGGTTGAAGCGCGCTATGACGCGCCCGGCTATGCCTACGGCGAACATCATTGCTACGGCTTTGCCACGCCGCCGGGCTGGCAGATGGACAACATCACCGCGCGCCGTCTCGGCGTCGGCATGGTTTTCCTGCCCGACGGCACCACCTGGGAAAACGCCCCGCTCGCCATCTACACCCGCCCCTTTTCCCGCGAGGAGGGGCAAAGCGATGACGCCCTGATTGCCGCAGCGGTAGACAGCGTCAAAGCGCTTTATCGCGACAAATCCGGCATCGACATCCACGCCGAACGCGTCGGCAACGTACAAAGCGACAGCGGCGAACAAGGCGAACTCTGGCATCTGCGCATCCCCGTTTCCCCTGAAAGAACCGCAGAAGAATATGTGATCTACTACCCCGCGACAGGCAGCGCCAACCTCTTCGTCATCCAGATCGGCAGCCAAAGCGACCCGCAAAGCGCGGAACAAGCGCTGCGCACACTGGCCGCCACATACCACCGGCGCAGCGAATGCCAGCCCTGCGAGGAAACGGCGTGCCGCCGATAGAAAACACACAAAACCCTAAAAAATATTTATTTTTTACCATCATGAAGCGCTTGTCGTGACTGGAACAGCTCGCGCAGCGAGAGAAAATTTACCGCGATAAGCGCTTTCCCGTGAGAAAATTTCTCACGCACATCCACAGCAACGCCAACGCCGCACAATCGGTAAAGCGCACCACCTGCGTCGCCACCGCGCGCCACGACAGCGGCGCAAACCACGACCACAACGCAAAGCCCGCCAGCGTCCACGCCGCGCAACCCAGCCAAAAACGCCACTTCTGCCCGGCGGCAACACCACCCGCCGCCGCCGGAAAACGCCTCGCCTGCCCGCGCCAGAAAAACGCAATCGCCGCCAAACCCAGCACCCCGCCGCCGTATTGCAGCCATTTGTACAACGCCAAACCGGAAATAGTCGCCTGCAACCACGGCAACGCATCGACGAACGTCGCGCCCTGGTGGGTAAAACCATCCCAAAACACATGCGTCGCCATCCCCAAAAACGCCGACAGCGCAAACCGCAGCGCCGCTGCCCACGGCGACAGCGCTCGCAACGGCAACGGTGCCACGCGCAGGGCATCGGGCAAATGCTTCCAGAAAACCTCTGCCATCACATGACGATAGAGCGCATAGAGCAACACCACCAGCGGCAGATTCAGCAATATGCACCCCATCAGCGTATGCCCGTAACCGCTCGCGGGACGCCCCTGCAGAAAATAGAGAAAGTCGGGCGACATCGACCCCAGCACTAAGGCGGGGAAATGCAAACGGCTGCGCGCCAACGGCAACACGGCAGCGGGATGGGCGAGGGTGAAGGGCATTTATCTGAACAGAACGGTAGCGAGGGAAATCATTTTTTGCGGCTGCCTTGTTTGGCTTTTTTTTCCAGGGTTGCCAGCGCCTGCAAATAGGCCTTTTCAACATCGTCAAGATTTTTTGCCTTGTATTTCCGGTATTCACCCAGCGCTTTCTCTTTGGCTGCGGTACTGGAGATACGCCCCGGGTGCGTCAGTAGCTTGCGCCCGGTGCTGCTTAGGATGCGATCCAGCTCGGCAATATAGTCGGCCATGCGCATTTCGCGCTCTTCGATGGCGTTGAGTTCGGCCAAATCAAAATAGGCGGCCACGAGATTGTTCAGGACTTTCAATTCCTGCTCAGTCAAATAGTTTTTTGCGACCATGGCTTCGGCTTGCGTGGGTTCGCTGCCGGAGAAGTTGCTCATGCCCGCAAAAGGCTTGTTGCTGTCCACGCGCAAATAAATCACTTCGCTTGCCGTATGCCCATGCGCCGCGTAATGCAGCTTGTTCTGCACGATTTTGAAAAATGTCAGGCTGGCCTCGCTGGCGGGATCGTAGTCAATCGCGGTGGCATAAAGATCAAGCACCTGGCGATACATGACTTTTTCACTGCTGCGGATGTCACGAATGCGCGCGAGAAGTTCTTTGAAATAATCGCCGCCCCCGAGATGCTTCAGGCGTTCATCGTTCAGGGCGAAACCTTTCTTCAGATATTCCTTCAAAATGCCGCTGGCCCATTGGCGGAACTGGGTGCCGCGCAGGGATTTGACACGATAACCAACAGAAATGATGACATCCAGATTGTAGTAATCCACCTGATAGCGCTTGCCATCTGCGGCAGTTGTTGCAAATTTTGCAACAACTGCCTCGCGCGCCAACTCGCCTTCTGCGAAAAGATTTTTGATGTGGCGGGAAATGGTGGACTTATCCCGATCGAACAACACGGCCATTTGGTCAATAGACAACCACGCCGTGTCTTCATCAAAGCGAACATCGACCGCAATACCCTTATCCGTCACATTGAATATGACCACATGGCCAGCGTGCATGGTGAACCTTCCCGCATGAAAAAGCGGCCAGCGCCGCGCGGCGGCATCATAGCCGCATTGCGCTATAATGCGCACCATTTTTTCTCACGCGAACACCTGATTATGCGAAAAGTCGAACTCCTTGCCCCCGCAGGCTCGTTGAAAACCATGCGCTACGCCTTCGCCTACGGCGCCGATGCCGTTTATGCCGGAGCCGCGCGCTATTCCCTGCGCATGCGCGGCAACGAATTCAACGACGAAAACCTGAAAACTGGCATCGCCGAAGCGCACGCCCTCGGCAAGCAGTTTTTCCTGACCGTCAACACCATGCCGCACAACTACAAGCTGCAAACCGCCATCCGCGACTTGACCCCCGCGCTCTCCGCCCAGCCCGACGCCTGCATCATGTCCGACCCCGGCCTCATCATGATGGTGAAAGACGCCTTCCCCGACATGCCCATCCATCTTTCCGTACAGGCGAATACCGTCAACTGGGCGACAGTGAAATTCTGGCAGCGAAACGGCATCTCCCGCGTCATCCTCTCGCGCGAACTCTCCCTCAAGGAAATCGAAGAAATCCGCCAGCAATGCCCGGACATCGAACTCGAAGTCTTCGTTCACGGCGCGCTGTGCATCGCCTATTCAGGGCGTTGTTTACTCTCGGGATATTTCAACAACCGCGACCCCAACCAGGGCACCTGTACCAACGCCTGCCGCTGGCAATACAAAACCCACGCCAGCCGCGAAGACGAAGAAGCGGCATTCATCCCCACCCCCGACCAAATCTTCGCCCCCGAAGCGCTGCAAGGGCTGACCGACCCGGCGGAACGCCATCCCTTGGCGGATAAAACCTACTTCCTCGAAGAAACCAATCGCCCCGGCGAATACATGGAAATCAGCGAAGACGAACACGGCACCTACATCATGAACAGCCGCGACCTGCGCGCCATCGAACACGTCGGCGACCTCGTGCGCATCGGCGTCGACTGCCTGAAAATCGAAGGGCGCACCAAATCCTTCTACTACGCCGCGCGCACCGCGCAACTCTACCGCCAGGCGATTGATGATGCGCTTGCCGGCCGCGACTTCAATCCGCACTTGAACACCAAGCTCGAAGGCCTCGCCAACCGTGGCTATACCGACGGCTTCTTCGTCCGCCGCCAAATCAAGGCGCAACAAAACTACAACACCGGCTCGTCCAACGCCGCGACGCAGCAATTCGTCGGCGAAGTCGTGGCTTACGACGCGCAAACCGGCCTTGCCACCATCGAGGCGAAAAACCACTTCGCGCGCGGCGACACCGTAGAAATCATCACCCCCGATGGCAACCGCGAAATCACGCTGGGCACGCTCTTCGACCGCAAAAACTGCGAAGAAGTCGACGCCGCCAAAGGCAGCGGCTGGCAAGTGCAAACCGACATCGGCGCGGTGGGGGAATATGCGCTGCTGGCGAAAAATCTTTAATGATCAAAGGAAAGATATGCAACCTCAACACGAACCCAATGTATGGATTATGCGAGTAAGCCCGGGGAGAAACAAAAAATTACAGGAAGTGCTGGAAAGCAACCAACTGATTTTAGGGTGGGCAAAAGTTACTGGTCTTGTACCGAAGAATGTTGATTTCAAAGGTATCAAAGAGGAATTGGGGCGTCACTATAATGAAGAAAATCAAAGGAGGCTGGGAAGCTGGGCTGGTAGTATTTACCGATTCATCTATGAAATGAAAAAAGATGATTATGTTTTGATACCGACAGACAAGGCTTTCTATATTGCCAGATTACGTGAAGATAACGCTATCTATCTAAAGGATAAAGTTGAAGACGACTCTGCGTACAGAAGAAATATCGAATGGCTCAATAACAAAGAAAAAATTCCAAGAAACAAGGCATCTGCAGCCATACAGAGCAGGCTAAAAGGAAGACATACTGTTATTAGTGGATATGGGTTGTCAGAAGATTTAAATAGCCTTATTGAAGAAATTTCTCGAGGCGATATAAAAGATTTTTATCAAACATTAAAGCAAGATTTAACCAAAAAAACCCTTAAGATATTGCGCAATGGGAAAATGAATCCGCTGGACTTTGAAAGATTAATTGCGAGCCTATTGGAAAAAATGGGTGCGACCATTCTGCCCAAAGGGCTGGATTATGGCATTGACGTGAAGGCTATTTTCAAAATCAGCTCTTTATTTAGCGTGCAAATCGCTGTACAGGCAAAGCATTTTCAATCCAAACCACCGGTATCTCCTGATGTGGTAGAGCAGTTAATAACCGGAATCCATCATCCTTCATTTCCTACAGATATACCAACAATAGCAATGATTGTGACAACAGGCACGTTTACCAAAGCTGTGCAGGCTGCTTGTGATGAGTATATGAATCGAGAAGATTGTGAATGTATTGATTTTCGTTTGATTGATGGAGAGGAGTTGGCAGGTTTGCTGGTAGATAATGGTATTCCTCTTGGCGCATAGTAGAAATTGAACACAAAAAGTTAAACAGATAGAGTAAATGCATTATCCATGACTGCATGGGCTTACGCCCATCCTACATTTGCTGGTGAGAAATTTTCTCATGATAAGCGCTTCTCGATGGTAAAAAACCACTATTTTTGCCAGTTTTTTGAAATAATGTATCAAATCATCATTTCTGCGCGGCGTTGCCCAGTTCGTTCATGGCAAGGCGGTATTGTTCGGCGCGGTAGTGCCACGCTTTCATGTAGTTGGCGGGCAGCGGTTGTGCCGAGGGGATTTTCACGCTCATCGGGTCGTAGGGGATGCCGTTGATGCGTACTTCAAAGTGCAAATGCGTGCCGGTGGACGCGCCGCTGTTGCCCACTTTGCCGATGACGGCACCGCGCGCGACGCTTTGTCCGGCTTTGACGTCGATGGCGGAGAGGTGGGCGTAGCGGGTTTCGTAGCCGTTGTCGTGGCTGATGATGACGATGCGGCCGTAGCCGCTTTGCCAGTCGGCGAAGGTGACGGTGCCTTTGCCGGTGCTGCGCACGGGCGCGCCGTAGGCGGCTTTGAAGTCGACGCCGGTGTGCGCCTGGATGCGGCCGGTGATGGGGTGGCGGCGCGCGGGGTTGAAGGCGGAGGTGATGTGGCTGTATTGCACGGGGCTGCGGTCCATCGCGAGTTCGGGGGCGTTGCCGTCGTAGTCGTAGAAGGCCATTTTCCGGTCTTTTTCCCGCGCGTAGAACGACCAGGTGAGCGTTGCCCCGCGCAGACCGTCGACGAGGAGGATTTTGCTGTTTTCCGGTTTGCTGTCGCCGTTTTTGACGTAGTCGGTGTAGAGGATGTGCAGGCGGTTGATGTTGCCTTGGGTCAAGCGACGGCGCAGCGGTTCGAGCTGTTTTTTGAGGTAGGGGTTGAGGTCGCTTTGTTGCAGGGCGCTCCACAGGTTGTTGCCGTTGATGACGAAGCGTTTTTTCACGAATTCGCCTTTGCCGGCATCGGCGGGCGCGGGTTTTTCGCTGAGACCTTCAATCAGGATGATGGCGGGCGCTTTCTTTTCCGGCAGGGGCACGAGCTGTTCGCTTGGCGGACGGGTGTAGTCGCGCGCGCCGAGCGCGGTGATGCTTTCGATTTTTTGCTTTTCTTCGGCGATTTGTATTTCGATGGCGGGCGGTTCCGGCATGTGGCCGGTGATTTTCGGGGGATGCCAGCCGCGTTCTTCCTCGGCGGAGACGGCGTCGGCGAGCGGTTGCAGGGCGGGGGGGAGCGCGGTTATGCCCGCGAGGTTGTAGTCGTTGGCGAGCGTTGCGATGAGGTCTTGTTCGCTATCGTGGGGGAAGATGAGCGGCGGGAGGTCAGGCGAACCGGCAGGGAGGTCGACGCTTTCCGGCGGCAGGTGGTCAAGGCTATCTGCAAAGGGGTCGGCTGGGGTATGATGCGCGGCTTCGTCCGCCCAGTCTTCGCCGAAGATGTGCGGGAAAAACAGATAGATTGCCATGACGAGGAAACTCGCGAGCGCGATCCAGCGCAAAAGACGGCGACGGGTGCGGTCGGTATTCTTGTTATGGGGCATTGCTTTGCGGTGGCTGGGAAAGCCGCGTAGTGTAACGATTTTTAGCAGGACAAGCATTATGACAGCGTTAGACAAGCAACTGGCCGTGATCCGTCGCGGCGCGGAAGAGGTCATCGGCGAGGATGGCCTCATCGAAAAACTGAAAGAGGGCAAAACCTTGCGCGTGAAGCTCGGCATGGACCCCACCGCCCCCGATTTGCACTTGGGGCATACGGTGGTGCTGAACAAGCTGCGCCAGTTCCAGGATTTGGGGCATACGGTGATTTTCCTCATCGGCGATTTCACCGCGCAGATTGGCGATCCCTCCGGGAAAAACCAGACGCGGCCGCCGCTGTCGCCGGAGCAGGTGCGCGCCAATGCCGAAACCTACAAGGAGCAGGTGTTCAAGATTCTCGACCCGGCGAAAACCGAAGTCCGCTTCAATTCCGAATGGATGAACGCGATGACGGCGGTGGACATGGTGCGTCTCTCCTCGCGCTACACCGTGGCGCGGATGCTGGAGCGCGACGATTTCCACAAGCGCTACACGGAAGGCCGCGCCATTGCCGTGCATGAATTCCTCTATCCCTTGACCCAGGCCTATGATTCCGTGGCACTGGAAGCCGATGTGGAACTCGGCGGAACGGACCAGAAATTCAATTTGCTCGTCGGCCGCGACATTCAGCGCGAATACGGGCAAAGCGCGCAGGCGGTGCTGACCATGCCCATTCTCGAAGGCCTCGACGGCGTGCAGAAGATGAGCAAATCGCTCGGCAATTACGTCGGCATCTTTGAAAGCGCGAACGAAATGTTCGGCAAAATCATGTCGATTTCCGATGATTTGATGTGGCGCTGGTTCACCCTGCTGTCGCTGCGCCCGATGACGGAGATTGACGCGCTGAAAGCGCAAGTGGCGGAAGGGCGCAACCCGCGCGATGTGAAGTTTGAACTGGCACGGGAAATCGTCGCGCGTTTTCATGATGACGCGGCAGCGGAAGCGGCGCAGCAGGCCTTCGTCAACCGCTTTGCCAAGGGCGAAATCCCCGAAGACCTTGAAGAAACGGTACTTTCCGGCGTGCATGGCATTGCCCATGTACTCAAGGAAGCGGGGCTGGTGGACAGCACCTCCGAGGCCTTCCGCCAAATCAAGCAGGGCGCGGTAAAAGTCGAAGGCGAAAAAATCGCCGACAAGAACCTGCAACTCCCCGCCGGTTTCTCCGGCATCGTGCAAGTGGGCAAGCGCCGCATTGCCAAGGTTGTGATTCAATGAAACTTTTGAAAATTCTCTGCCTTGCCGCCGCCATCGGCGTGGCGCAGGCGCAGCCGATGATGCACGCGCCTGCCAATGAAGAAGCGGCAGCGCTGTCCACCAGCGCCCTTTTCGAGCAATACCAGCCCAGCATCTTCCAAATCCGCGTCATCAACCAGGCGACGGGGCAAAAAACCTCCATCGGCTCCGGCTTCATCGTTGGCGACGGCACGATGCTCGCCAGCAACTATCACGTCGTCTCCGATGCGGTCAACAAGGAAAAACATGTGCTCGAATATGTGGATGCCGACGACAACAGCGGTACGCTGACGCTGCTCGGCGTCGATGTCGTCCACGATCTCGCCCTCCTCAAAGCCGACAAGCCCCTCGGCAAAGCCTTCAAGCTCGACGGCATCCCGCGCCAGGGCGAGCCGCTCTTTGCCCTTGGCAACCCGCACGATTTGGGCTTTGTCATCGTCGACGGCATCAACAACGGCCTGCTGCGCAAAAGCGCGCGCGCGCGCATCCTCTTCTCCGGCTCGCTCAACTCGGGGATGAGCGGCGGGCCGACGCTGAACAGCCGGGGCGACGTCGTCGGCGTCAACGTCGCCTACCTGCGCCAGGGCAACGACATCAGCTTCGTCATCCCCGCCAATTATTTGCAGGAACTCCTCGACAAATCGGAGGCCGGCGGCGACATGAACGCCGCCATCGCCGCCCAGCTCTTCGCCGACAACGACGCCTACTTCCGCGAATATCTCGGCAAGGAATGGCCGCACACGCGGGTGGGCGATTTCCGCGTGCCGATGGCGATGCGCGAAGACGTGCGCTGCTGGGACAGCTCGCCCGAACCCGATGTGGACGACGTCATCGGCGTGGAATCCGTCACCTGTTTCAACGACCGCTCCACCTTCATCAACAACGACGTCAGCGTTGGCGAAATGGGCTACTCCTTCACCCACTTCTACGCGCGCGAACCCATCCTGCGCGCGCGTTTCTACCGCCTCTACGCCTCGCAATACCGCATCGCCGCCGAACGCCGCCCGCGCCGCGACTACGGCGATTACGACTGCCGCGCCGAATTTTTGACCGTCGGCGGCAAACCCTTCAAAACCACCTTCTGCCGCCAGCCCAGCAAACACTTCGCCAAAGACGGCGAAGCCATCGAAGACCTGCGCCTCATCGCCGCGCAAATCGGCGAAGACCAGGAAGGCCTCATGGTCGAAATCATCATCAACGGCGTGCAAAGCCGCCTCGGCCAACAAGTCCTCGCCCACATACTGGAACAAATACAATGGCAAAACTGACCCTCGAACATCAGGGACGCGCCTTTAAAATCCGCGAATACCCGCTCACCATCGGCAGCAGCGCCGCCAATGACATCCTCGTCAACCGCGCCGCCGGCGAACACGCCGTCATCGAAGAAACCGGCGAAGGCCTGCAACTGCGCGCCCTTCATCCCTGCCACTTGAACGGCAAACCCGTCTCCGGCAGCCGCATACTGGACGGCAACGCCCGGCTCAACATCGCAGGCGCAGTCCTGCCGCTGTGGCTCGACCCGGAAAAACCCATGCCGGCACTTGCCCCCGGCAAACGCTGGGCATGGGTCGCGCACCCCGCCGCCGCCGCCTTCTGGTTCATCCTCGCCATCGCACTGCCGCTGTGGCTCGGCTACCTCGCCGCCCCGCAGCGCTACCTCCTCGACTACAGCATCATCTTCACCATGGCCGCCACCATCATCGCCATCGTCTGGCTGATGAACGCCTTCCTGCTGCCGCTCGTCGGCCGCCACCTCGTCGTCCCGCTCCTCGGCATCGTCTCCTGGCTCTCCGTCTTCAGCGACCTCAGCGAACAGGCCGCCTACTACTTCAACTTCCAGTTCGACTGGGGCGGTTTTGACATCGCGGCGCTGCTGCTCACCATCGCCGTCTTCTGGCCAGTCTTGCGCGGCTATCTGCGCGACAGCACCGCCATCGCCGGTGCAGCGCTCAACCGCTATGCCTTGGGCGCCGCACTCCCCTGCCTGATACTGCTCGCCTTCGCCTTCTTGAACCGCCACGACTTCTTCGCGCAACGCGGCGGCACCTACCCCAGCTACCACCGCGAACTCCTCCCCCACATCATCCCCGGCAAGGAAGCGCAAAGCATCAGCGCATTCTTTGATACCGCGCCGTAGTCGCGAAAGGCAAAATGAGAAAATTCCCCACCATGAAGCGCTTATCGTGAGAAAATTTATCACGATAAGCGCTTAATTATGGTAAAAAACAACGATTTTTGCGGTTTTTTTGAAATTATTGCTGAAATGACGCCCCCAGCAACGCCTCGCACGCCGCTGGCGGAATCTTCGGCGCTTTCGGTTTCGCGGGCTTCGGCGGCTTTGGATTCAGAATCGCGTCGGACTGGTCGCGAATCCAGTTCTGCAAATCGGCATCGCAACCATCGCCCGGCGGCAACGCCTTTTGCGCCTCGCAAAACGGCGAATCCGGCGGGCAATGCAGGCGCACATGGAAATGGGCGTCATGCCCGCCCCAGGGGCGCACTTTTTGCAGCCAGCGGCGGTCGCTTTCCGTAACGCACAAATGCTGCTTGATCACCGGATTGACGAAAATGCGCGAGGTCCCGGCAAAAGTCGCGGCAGCGTGAAGCGCGTCGCGGTATTCGCTGCGCCAGCGCCCGGGCGCCATGATGCCCGCCGCCTTGTCCACCATGCTCGGCGGGTCAACCTTGTCGATATCGGCACGCGGGCGTTCGCGGCTGTCCACCGTGGCAAACCAGAAATCGACATCCAGCCCGCTCTGGTGGCTGGCATGGCCATAGGGCATTTCCCCGCCGATGGGCTGGCTCAAATCGCCGATGAGAATGCGCCGCCCCTGTGCCGCCATGGCATCGCTCACGCGATCAATCAGGGCGAGCGTTACCGGCTGGGCATAATAACGGTTGCGAAAGCGGCGGATGCTGACATAGCCATCGCCACTTTCCGCGAGCGTCTGCGCCCCCATCTGGCAGCCGTTGGCATAGCCGCCGATAGCCTGCGGCGTGGCAAGATTGGGGGTGCGGATGGCGCTCCAGCGGTTTTCCGTATTTTTTTGCGCAAAAGCGCTGCCGCCCGCGACGGCCAACAACAGCAAGAGATGGCGAAACATGGTTTTTTTCCGAAAAAAGAAGCGCGCATCATATAGCGGCACAGGCGCTCATGCCAGACGCCGCTTCCCCCAAAAACGGCATGGGATTTTCCCATCAAAAGGCTTTGTTCAAATGCCATATAGCGGGGAGCGGGTATAATGCCGCGCACCGCCAACCAAGGAGCCCATCATGATCGATATTGCCTTGATAACCTTTGAACATTATGCCGATCCCGCGCGATTCACCGTGGTGGAAGAAGGCATTTACCAGGCCGTTGCCGACCAGCCGGAGCTGGAACTGGAAGCGGAAGATTATCTCCTCGCCCTGAGTTTCGCCTTTGAAAACGAAGAAGAAAAGCAAGACTGGCCGTATTTTGTCGAAGACCTGCTCGAGCGCTACAACGCCTTCTCGCCCTACGCGGAAATCCGCGACGATGGCCGCCTCGCCGTGGAATTCGCCATGCGCAACTATCTGAAAGAAAAGCTCAAAGATGCAGAAGACGACGCGCTGCCCACCATCCGCGCGATCAAGGCCGACCTCCTCGGCAAACGCGTCTACTACACCAAAGTGATGGAAAACGGCCAGGAATATCTGCAACTGACGTTTGAATGATTTGTTTCTCACCACAAAGCGCTTATCGTGAGAAATTTTTGCACAACAAGCGCTTTATGATGGTAAAAAATCACGATTTTTACGCAAAATATGGAATGACATGAAAACCAATCCCCTCTCCTTTGTCCTCGACCAACTGGAAAATCACCTGCCGGAAGCGCTGCGCCCCTTCAACGCCGAAATGAAAAACGCCTCGCGCCGCTTTTTCCGCGAACGCCTCGAGCCATTTGACCTCGTCCCGCGCGAAGATTTCGACGCCCAGGGCGCGCGCCTCGATGCCGCCCTCGCCCGCCTTGCCGCGCTGGAAGCGCGTATTGGCGCAGGCGAAACGCCTCGCGCATGACAAGCGCGTCATCTTCGCCGCCGCTAATTTTTTCCTAAATGGCTCTGCGCATAATGCGCCCCGTCAGCCAACACTGATGCACCTATAGCCATCTCAAAAATCAAGATAACAAGGCGGCTCGCCGCAGACAGTACATCGAGTACGGCCGGGTTCCCACGACAAAACGCTTCGCGTTTTTCGTGGGTGCCCGGCAAGGCGAGCCAACGCCGTTAGCTTGGTTTTTGGGATGGATACCACCCATTTTTCGGAGCTATTTATGACCATTCGCAAAACCCTCATCCTCTCCGCCCTCCTCGCCAGCGGCCTTGCCGCCGCCCATGACCACGGCGGCAAACACCACAAGCGCGGCGACCTCCAGGCGGCGCTTGCCCAAGTGAAAATCAGCGCGCTCGACGCCATCGCCAGCGCGGAAAAAGACACCGGCGCGCGCGCCAAAAACATCGACCTCGAACTGCGGCGCGGCAAAGCCGTCTACGACATCGACCTCTTTGACGACAAACAGGAATACGAAATCCGCATCGACGCCGAAAGCGGCAGCATCGTCTCGCGCAAAACGGAAATCGACGACGACCTGCCGAAAAGCGTCGCCATCAGCCTCGCCCAGGCAGTGGAAACCGCCGAGCGCGACATCGGTGGCAAAGTCGTGGACGCCGAACTGGAAAAAGGCATAGTGTATGAAGTGAAACTCGTCAAAGACGACGGCACGCGCCACTTCGCCCACATCAGCGCGGAAAGCGGCAACATCGTGGACAGCGGCGAATACCAGGGCAAAAAACGCGGCCGCAAACATCATGGACACGGCCACGGACACCACGGCTACGAACGCAAGGGCGGCGAACACAAGCGTGACGCACAACCGGCACAACCGGCTCCCGCCACGGACGTCAAAGCCTAAAAAGTAGGTTGGCGGTGAGGCGTCAGCCGAACCCCAACAACGATACCCATATTTGAGTGGTGTCCTGAAAAGTATGCTGGCTGAAAAACAGCAGCGCGTTATAAGAACGTAAATCCAGAAATATTAGTAGAAACAGTCCCCCTCTCCCGCAAGCGGGAGAGGGGCAGGGGTGAGGGGTG
>JAUNKJ010000049.1 GCA_030532785.1 Cardiobacteriaceae bacterium | reverse complement strand
GGTGGGTGTAAACCCATGCGGTATCGCGCAGCGATTGTAGGTACGGTTAGGCGCAAAGCGCCGTAACCGTACATTTCCAGAACGTTTTCTACGGTGGGCTAAAGCCCACCCTACAAATGCAATGCAAAAATACATCAAAAATAGCCATTTTTTACCATTATAAAGCGCTTGTCGTGATAAAATTTCTCACGTTAAGCGCTTGTAGGTGAGAAAATTTCCCACAATGCCGTAGGGTGGGCTTTAGCCCACCGTTTTTGTAGTGGGTGTAAACCCATGCGGTATCGCGCAGCGATTGTAGGTACGGTTAGGCGCAGTGCGCCGTAACCGTACATTTCCACAACGTTTTCTACGGTGGGCTAAAGCCCACCCTACAAATACAATGCAAAAATACATCAAAAATAGTCGTTTTTTGTCGCATACAAGCGCTTATTGCGAGAATATTTATCAAGATAAGCGCTTAATGATGAGAAAATTTACCACAATACCGTAGGGTGGGCTTTAGCCCACCGTTTTTGTGGTGGGTGTCAATCCACCGCCGTAGGGACGTTGCCTGCAACGTCCCTGAATAACCCCGATACCGTAGGGTGGGCTTCAGCCCACCGTCGTCGCGGTGTTGCCTGCAACGTCCGTGAAGAACTTTTTCCGCTGCATTCTCCGTTACTTTTACACGAGGAATAGTTTGGCGCTGGCAAATGGCGGCACGCCAAGCTATCATGGTTTATAAATTTTTTTTCATCATGTTTGACAGGAGAAAGGCAATGAAATCAATCGTGAAGTGGACGAGTGTGCTGATGTGCGCCGGGGCAGTGGCGGGTTTCGCGCAGGCCGCGGACAAGCTCGTGGTCTATACCGCGCGTTCCGAGCAGTTGAACAATATGGTGGTGGAGCATTTCGAGAAGGATACCGGCATCAAGGTGGATTTGGTGGTTGCCGGTACCGGGCCGCTGCTGAAGCGTGTTGAATCCGAAAAGAACAATCCGGGCGGCGATGTTTTCTGGGCGGCGGACGAGACGATGCTGTCTGCGAAAAAAGATTTGTTCGAGGCGTATGTCTCGCCGGAAAACGAGCATATTCTCCCCGCGTTCCGCAACAAGAGCGGCCATTTTTCCCCGGCTTTCGCCGATCCCACGGTGATTATCGTCAATACCCAAATTTCGCCGGTGCCGGTGGAGAGTTTTGCCGATTTGCTCAAGCCCGAATTGAAAGGGAAGATTGCCTTTGGCGATCCGGCCAATTCCAGCTCGGCCTTCCAGTCGCTGATGGCGATGCTTTATGCGCACGGCAAGGACAATGATCCGATGAGTCCCGAGGCGTGGGCGTTTGTGGATAAGTTCATCGCCAATCTCGATGGCAAGTTCCTGAACAGTTCCGGCGCGGTGCACAAGGGCGTGGCCGACGGCGAATACGCGGTGGGGCTGACCTGGGAAGATCCGGCGGCGAATTATGTGAAAAACGGCGCGCCGGTGGCGGTGGTTTTCCCGGCGGAAGGCGCGATTTTCCCCGGCGAATCGGTGCAGATCATCAAGGGCGCGAAGAATGCCGACAGCGCCAAAAAATTCGTCGATTACATGCTCGGCGAGAAAATCCAGAACATGGTCGGCGAGAATCTCACCGTGCGTCCGCTGCGCGAGGGCGCGAAGCTCGCGGATTACATGAAGCCGCAGGCGGAAATCAAGCTCTTCCCCAATTATGACGAGGGCTGGGTGGCCGCGAACAAGACGGCGATTGTCGCCGAGTGGAACAAGCATCTGGAAGATTCGATGTAAGTTTTTCCAGAGCAGGAAGCCTTCGCCTGGCGAAGGCTTCTTTGTTTTGATTTGACTTTAATCCGTAGCATGGACGTAAGCCCATCCTGCGAATGACAGCTTAATGGAGACTAACGGTGAGTGTGGCGATTGATATTGACAGAGTGGTGAAAAAATTCGGCAATGACACGGTGATTCGCGATGTGTCGCTTTCCATTCGTCCGGGCGAGTTTTTCACGTTGCTGGGGCCTTCCGGCTGCGGCAAGACGACGCTTTTGCGCATGATCATCGGCTTCAATTCCATTGAGGAGGGCGAGATTCGCGTTGATGGCAAGGTGATCAACGCCATTCCCACCAACCGCCGCAACATGGGCATGGTCTTCCAGAATTACGCGATTTTTCCCCATTTGTCGGTGCGCGAGAACGTTGCCTTCGGCCTCAAGATGCGCGGCAAGGGCAAGGCGGAGATCGACAAAGCCGTGGACGAGATTTTGAAAGTCGTGAAAATCGACCATCTCGCCGAGCGGATGCCGGTGAAGCTCTCCGGCGGGCAACAGCAGCGGGTGGCATTGGCGCGCGCCATTGTCATCGAGCCGGAAGTGCTGCTGATGGATGAGCCGCTCTCCAATCTCGATGCCAAACTGCGCGTGGAAATGCGCAATGCGATCAAGGAAATCCAGCACCGCATCGGTATCACCACCGTTTACGTCACCCACGATCAGGAAGAAGCGCTTGCCGTCTCCGACCGCATTGCGGTGATGCAGGGCGGCATCATCCAGCAGGTGGATACGCCGGTTGTGATTTACCGCCGCCCCGCCAATGCCTTTGTCGCCTCCTTTATCGGGCTGTCCAACCCGCTGCCGGTGATGCTCAAACGCTCGGGCGCGGAAGTCGCCGCCGTGTTCAGCGATGATTACCAGGAAGTTTTCACCAATCTTTCCGATGATGCCGCTGACGGCATGGCTGCCATCGTCTCCGCGCGTCCCGAAGAAATCACTTTGCACGACACCGCGCCGGGATTGCCGGTCATGGTGGAAAGCAGCGTCTTCCTCGGCCTGGTCACACATTATTTCGTGCGCTTTGCCGACGGGCGGCACGCGGAAATCATCCAGGATCGCAGCCGCGAAGAAATCTTCGCCGACGGCACAGAGCTTTTCGCGCGGGTGGACGCGCGCCGCGCCAACGTCTTCCGCGCCGACAACGAAACCACGCTGGTGAGGAGGGACTGACATGGCCGCCAATCCCCACAGCCGCAACGCCTGGCGTCTGGTCTCGCTGATGGTCGCGGCGTTTTGCGCAATCTTCATCCTCATGCCGCTCGCGCTCGTCCTCTACAAAGCCGTGGTACACCCGGAAACCGGCGCGTTCACCACGGAATACCTTGGTAAATTCTTCACCAAGAAATTCTACTGGTCGACGCTCATCAACTCGATGAAAGTCACCGTCGCCGCCACCCTGCTCGCCGCCGCCATCGGCGTCCCCATCGCCTACATCATGACGCGCTACCGCATCCGTGGCGCCGCCGCGCTCAACATCCTCATCGTCATCTCCTACCTCTCACCGCCCTTTATCGGCGCCTATGCGTGGATTCAGCTTTTGGGGCGCAGCGGCGTCGCCACCCAATGGATCAACGAACTCTTCGGCATCCGTTTTGACGGCATCTACGGCTTCGCCGGCATCCTCCTCGTCTTCTCCCTGCAATCCTTCCCGCTCATCTACATGTACGCCAGCGGCGCGTTGAAAAGCATGGACAGCTCCCTCATCGAAGCGGCGGAAAGCCTCGGCTGCAAACCGTTTGACCGTATGCGCCGCATCGTCATCCCCCTCATCATGCCCACCCTGCTCGCGGGATCGCTCCTCATCTTCATGCGCGTCTTCTCCGACTTCGGCACCCCCATGCTCATCGGCGAGGGCTACAAAACCATGCCCGTCCTCGTCTACAACCAGTTCATGAGCGAAGTCGGCGGCGACGACGGCTTTGCCGCAGCCCTCTGCCTCATCGTCATCACCCTCACCATGTTCCTCTTCTTCGCCCAGCGCCTCATCTCCGAACGCGGCAGCTACGCGATGAGCGCCCTGAAACCCATGGAGAAAAAAACCGCGCGCGGCGCGCAAAACCTCCTCTTGCACGCCATCGTCTACGGCATCGTCGCGCTCGCCATCATCCCGCAAGCGGTCGTCATCTACACCAGCTTCCTCGAAACACGCGGCGGACAGGTCTACACCGGCGCATACTCACTGGAAAACTACGCCGCGATATTTGCCAAAGACACCAACGCCATCTGGAACACCTATGCCCTCGGCTTTGCCGCCATCGTCCTCATCGTCCTCATCGGCGTCCTTGTCGCCTACCTCACCGTGCGCCACAAAAACCTCATGAACAGCGCCATCGACACCGTCACCATGTTCCCCTACATCATCCCCGGCTCCGTACTCGGCATCGCCTTCCTCTTCGCCTTCAACAGCCCGCCGCTCCTGCTCTCGGGAACCGCGCTCATCCTCATCATCTCCTACGTCATCCGCCGCATGCCCTACACCGTGCGCAGCACCGCCGCCATCATCGGGCAAGTCTCGCCCAGCATCGAAGAAGCGGCCATCTCCCTCGGCGCATCGGATGCCACCACCTTCCGCAAAGTACTCCTGCCCATGATCGTGCCGGGCATCCTGTCGGGCGCAGTGATGAGCTGGGTCACCGTCATCAGCGAACTCTCAAGCTCCATCATCCTCTACACCAGCCAGACGCAAACGCTCACCGTCTCCATCTACACCGAAGTCATCCGTGGCAACTACGGCAACGCCAGCGCGTTTTCCACCATCCTCACCATCACCAGCATCCTGAGCCTGCTCCTCTTCTTCAAAATGACCGGACGGCGGGATATATCCATATAAAGTGAAAAAATAGACGTTTCTTCTCATCATAAAGCGCTTGTCGTGAGAAAATTTCCCGCGACAAGCGCTTGTTAATGAGAAAATTTACCACGATACCGTAGGGTGGGCTTCAGCCCACCGTTTTTGTGGTGGATGTCAACCCACCGCCGTAGGGACGTTGCCTGCAACGTCTGTGCAAAATCTCGACACCGTAGATGGGTGTCAACCCATGCAGTTTTGCCCGCAGGGCAAAACGCAGGCTGGGTTAGGCGCAACACGCTGTAACCGTACATTTCCAGAACGTTTTCTGCGGTGGGCTAAAGCCCACCCTACGAAAAACACTCGGTGCAATCGTAGGTCGGCCACTCTGTGGCCGACATCAAACAAACGTCGGGCATAAATGCCCGACCTGCGTTTTGTCCCGTGGGTAAAAATACGTCGTGGATGGAGGTAGGCTGGGTTAGCGATAGCGTAACCCAGCAAAAACTTTCAACACCGCGCTGGGTTACGTTGCTACGCAACTAACCCAGCCTACCATCGCTTCGCGACGGTGGGCTAAAGCCTACCCTACAAATGAAATGCAAAAACACATCAAAAATAGTCATTTTTTACCATAATGAAGCGCTTATTGTGAGAAAATTTCTCGCAATAAGCGCTTTGTCATGAGAAAAAATACCATTCTTTAAAATTTGATATTTTCAACCGCTTTTTCGGCATCGGCGTTTTCCTGCGCTTCTTTTTCTTGCTGTGCTTTGGCTGCCGCTTCTTGTGCCTTGATTTCATCGGCGTGGAGCGTTCTATAGATAGATTCAACATCCGCCAGTATGGATCCGACAGTTATTTCGTCTTTTCCTTTTTTAATGGTCACAGCAAAACCTTTTTGGTTGATTTCAAAAATATGTTCCATCGTGTCATCAATATAAATGCCTTTTTCAGGATCATATCGTTGTTTCTCACATCCCCAGCAGAGGAGGTCTTTGAAAGAATGTTCTACCCTGTCTCCAACAATCATAAGCTCAGAAGAAATATTAGAGCTGTTTTCGGATTCAACAAACTGAATATTGGGTTCTCCATATTTATCGATTGCTTTTTTTCTAATGAGTTGTCTCATTTCTTCAATAACTTTTTCTTCTTTATCTTTGATGGAAATCCTCTGGTAATTCAATATGATTAGAGTTTTGTTATTTTGGGTGATAACGCCGAAATCACCTTTGGGTCCTTCGCATATTGATACATCAATGGGAATTTTTTTCCCGAACTTGTTCTGGAAAACTGTAAACTTTTCCCCTGCTTTCTCGCATTTTTCCTGCGCTATTTTTATCGCTTGCTGGCTGTCCATGCCGAGGGTGATGCCTTCAATCTCGACTTTGTCGATGTCCAGGGCGCTGGCAGGCAGGGCGCTGGCGGCGAGGAGGGGGAGGAGGATTTTTTTCATGGTGGTCTCCGTTTTCATGGTGGTCTCCGGTGGTGAAAGTGGTGTGCGGGTTATGGCAGGTAGGCAAGCACCAACCCCGCCCAAATCGCCGCGCCCACCCAGTTGCTGTGCATGAAGGCGGCGAAGCAGGCGTCGCGTTGCAGGTTTTTCGCCAT
Organism: Cardiobacteriaceae bacterium; assembly: GCA_030532785.1. GTDB lineage: Bacteria > Pseudomonadota > Gammaproteobacteria > Cardiobacteriales > Cardiobacteriaceae > JAUMXB01. Next base: position 7,270 of record JAUNKJ010000049.1, on the reverse strand, counting down.
GCGAATTTCGTCTGCCATGAGGAGCGCGGCGGTGAAGACGCCGAGGTAGTACCAGCCATTCAGCCGCGCGAGGATGCCCGAGAGCAGCAAACACACGACCATCGCGCTCGCCATCGTGGCGATGAAGCGCATTTCGCGGCCGGTGGCGAAGATGGCGGCGGATTTGAGGCCGAGGGGGATGTCGTCGTCGCGGTCGACGAGGGCGTAGAAGGTGTCGTAGACGAGCGCCCAGAAGACGCTGGCCATGAAGAGGAAGAATCCGGCGGCGGTGATGCGCCCGAGGATGGCGGTGTGGGCGATGAGGATGGCGCTGGCGAAGGCGATGCCGAGCATGGCTTGCGGCGTGGGCAAAAAGCGCTTGCACAGCGGGTAGATGAGGGTGACGGAGGCGCAGAGGAAGGAGAGCGCGACGCTTTGCCAGTTGAGCATGAGGACGAGGATGAGGCTTGCGAGGAGCAGCCAGAAGGCGAGCCACAGCGCTTCGCGGACGGTGGCTTCGCCGGTGGCGAGCGGGCGGTGGTGGGTGCGTTTGACGTGGCCGTCGAAATTGCGGTCGGCCAAGTCATTGATGACGCAGCCTGCGGAGCGCATGGTGAAGGTGCCAAGCAGCATGATGAAGGCGACGCGCGCGGGCGGCTGGCCTTGGCCTGCGAGCCACAATCCCCACAGGCTGCTCCAGGCGAGGAGCAGGGTGCCGACGGGGCGGTCGAGGCGCATCAGGCGCGCGTAAACGGGGAGTTTTTCCAGCATGGGCAAGTGGTAATCAAGGGAACGATTCAATAGAATACCCCGCTTCTTTTCTTGAGCAAAACCGCCATGAGCCAATACGTTTTTACCATGAACCGCGTGGGCAAGGTCGTCCCCCCCGGCAAACATATTTTGAAGGATATTTCCCTGTCGTTTTTCCCCGGCGCGAAGATCGGCATTCTCGGCCTGAATGGCGCGGGCAAATCGACGCTCTTGCGCATCATGGCGGGGGTGGATACCGATATTCTCGGCGAGGCGCGTCCGCAACCCGGCATTTCCATTGGTTATTTGCCGCAGGAGCCGCAGCTTGACCCGGAAAAAACGGTGCGCGAGGTCGTGGAAGAAGCGATGAGCGATATGAAGGGCTTGCAGGAAGAGCTGGACGCCGTCTACGCCGCCTATGCCGACCCGGACGCCGATTTCGATGCGCTTTCCGCGCGTCAGGCAGAATTGGAAAACAAACTCTCCGCCGGTGGTGGCCATGACGCCGAGCGCCGCATGGACATCGCCGCCGATGCCCTGCGCCTGCCGCCGTGGGATCAGAAAACCGGCACATTGTCGGGCGGTGAGAAACGCCGCGTCGCGCTCTGCCGTTTGCTCCTTTCCAACCCTGACATGCTGCTGCTCGACGAACCCACCAACCATTTGGATGCCGAATCGGTGGCGTGGCTTGAGCGCTATCTGCATGATTTTCCGGGGACTGTGGTGGCGGTCACGCACGACCGCTATTTCCTCGACAACGTCGCTGGCTGGATACTCGAACTCGACCGCGGCCAGGGCATCCCGTGGCAGGGCAATTACTCCAGTTGGCTGGATCAAAAGGAAAAACGCCTCGCCACCGAAGAGAAACAGGAATCCGCACACCGCCGTGCGCTCAAACAGGAACTCGAATGGGTGCGCAGCAACGCCAAAGGGCGGCAAAGCAAGAGCAAGGCGCGCCTCGCGCGTTTCGATGAACTCGCGAGCCGCGAATTCCAGAAACGCAGCGAAACCCAGGAAATCTACATCCCGCCGGGTGAGCGCCTGGGCGACAAAGTCATCATCGCCGAGGGCGTCAGCAAAGGCTACGAACACAAAATGCTCTACGCCGATTTGAACTTCAACCTGCCGCCCGGCGCCATCGTCGGCATCATCGGCCCCAACGGCGCAGGCAAATCCACCCTCTTCAACCTCATCGCCGGACGCGACACCCCGGACGCGGGCGCGATCACCGTCGGCGAAACCGTGCAACTCGCCTTTGTCGACCAATCGCGCGACGCGCTCGATGACAAAAAAACCGTGTGGGAAGAAGTCTCTGACGGCCTCGACAACATCGTCGTCGGCAACTACACCATCCCCAGCCGCGCCTATCTCGGACGCTTCAACTTCAAGGGCGGCGACCAGCAAAAACGCGTCGGCGACCTCTCCGGCGGCGAACGCAACCGCCTGCATCTGGCGAAACTCCTGAAAAGCGGCGGCAACGTCCTGCTCCTCGACGAACCCACCAACGACCTCGACGTCGAAACCCTGCGCGCCCTCGAAGAAGCCATCCTCGCCTTCCCCGGCTGCGTCTTGGTCATCTCGCACGACCGCTGGTTCCTCGACCGCGTCGCCACCCACATCCTCGCCTTTGAAGGCGACTCCGAAGTCCTCTTCTTCAGCGGCAGCTACTCGGACTACGAAGCCGACCGCAAACGGCGACTGGGCGACGACGCCGACCAACCGCACCGCATCAAATACAAGAAAATCCAGTAAACCCCAAAAAGCCCTGCATGCAGGGCTTTTTTATGGAATCAATAAAAATAGAGGTTTTTTACCATCGTTAAGCGCTTGTGGCGAGAAAATTTATCACTATAAGCGCTTCATGGTGAGAAATTTTCCCATTGTTGAACGTAGGGTGGGTGTTAACCCACCTTGGTAGGTTGGTGGTGAGCCGTCAGGCGAACCCCAACATGCGACGCCGATTTGATGTTGGGGTTCGCTTCGCGGTTATTGAGCTTGTCGAAATGCACCACCAACCTACAATCGCTTCGCGATACCGCATGGGCTTACGCCCATCCTACGAAAAATTTAAAGTCATCCAAAAATCGTTGTTTTTTACCACTATTAAGCGATTGTGGTGAGAAATTTTTGCAATATAAGCGCTTAATGATGAGAAACTTTCCCGCGGTCAACCGTAGGGGGGGTCAACCCACCATCAACACATGAATCCACAGCGATGGTAGGTACGGTTAGGCGCAAAGCGCCGTAACCGTACATTTTCCAGAGCGCTTTGTACGGTTACGCGGCTGCGCCGCTAACCGTACCTGCATCCCTGGTGGGCTAAAGCCCACCCTACAACCACACACCATCTCTTCCATAATTTCTGTATTGACAGAAATTACCAACGCGCCTATCCTGCGCCGCATGAAACTGAATCCCACTACTGAAAAATTCGTCCTCCACTGGGGCGAGATGGGCACGCAATGGGGCGTCAACCGCACCGTTGCGCAAATCCACGCGCTGCTCTACATCATTGGCCGTCCGATGCACGCCGAGGAAATTGCGGAGACGCTCAACGTCGCGCGCTCCAACGTCAGCACGAGCTTGAAGGAGCTGCAAAGCTGGCAGTTGGTGCAGGTGGTGCATCTGATGGGCGAGCGCCGCGACCATTTCACCACTTCCGACGATCTCTGGGTGCTGTTCCGCACCATCGTCGCCGAGCGCCAGCGCCGCGAAATCGAACCTACGGTGCGCTTCCTGCAACAGCTCATGGAAAGCCCGGAATTCGCGCAGGAAAATGAACAGGTACAAAAGCGCATCGCCGCCACCCACGATTTCGTCGCCACGTTGACGTCTTGGGCGCAGGAAATGTTAAAGTTGCCCACGGCTCTGCTCGCCAAGGTGTTGAAGCTCGGGGCGAGCATCCAGAAACTGTTGCGCTAGGAGGTAGTTATGTCGGCATCAAAGTATCCCTATCTCAAGGTTATTCTCGGTTTCGCCCTGCTCGGTGGCGCGTTGGGTGGCTTGCTGATAGCGCTCTTTTTTACTGTGCGCAGCGGGGAATGGCGCACCTTGTTACATGGCGACGGGTTGCTGATTGTGTTCGTGAGCGGTGCGCAATTCGGCACGGCACCGGCGCTACTCACCGGTTTGTGGCTCGCGTGGCGGCGCGTGTGCCGCAACGGGGGCGGGTTGTTACATGCGGCCATCGCCGGTGCAGCGTTTTCCGCATTGGGTGCGCTTGGTGTGATTGCTTTCTTCCGGCTGGTGGCGGGGGATAATTGGCCGTTGCTGCCCATGCTCGCTGTCATGACGCCGACGGGGGCAGTCAGCGCCTTGTTGCTCGGTTGGGCGCTGTTGCCAAAGGCGATTGCGGAACAAGCACATGGATAAGCCTTATCCCTATCTCAAAGTCATTCTCGGCTTTGCCCTGCTCGGCGGCCTGATGGGCGGGACGAGCGCCATGGTCTGCCTTGCGCCCGGATTGCGTCCGTCTCTGGATTCTTGGATACAAACGAAAGATTTCCTCAATCTTTTCCTGCAAAACACCTTGGCATTCGCCATGCCACCTTCTCTGCTGACTGGTCTATGGCTCGCCTGGCGGCGTGTACCGCGCACGCCACAGGGGCTGATGCACGCCGCTATTGCCGGGCTTGTTTTTTCCGTGTTGACGGCGCTCGTCGCCATTCTCTTTTTCCTGCACAGCCCACCCGAAAGCCTCGTTTTCCTGCTCTTGGTGATGATGCTGGCTGGCGTGGTGAGTGCGACGTTTCTTGCGTCCTGGTTGTTGCCCAAACCGTGAAAAAATTTTGCCTGTTCACTTCAGAAAAGACAGAAATAATGAAAATGACTGAAGACACTATTCCCCGCTATTTCACCGCATCGCTTGCCCTGCTGTGGCTGTGGAGCGGGGTGCAGCCCGTGCTGTTTGCCCCGGAGGTTTCGCTGGCCTTGCTGGCGCAGACTGGTGTTGCTGCGCCGTGGCAATGGCCGCTGTTGCTCGCGGCGGGCGTGTGGGATGTGCTGCTCGGCATAGCTGCGCTGACGCGCTTGCGCCATTGGCCGCTGCTGTGGCTCGTGCAGTTGATAACGGTCGCGGCATACAGTCTCATCATTGCCGTGCGGCTGCCGGCGTTTTGGGCGCATCCCTTTGCGCCGCTCATCAAGAATATTCCGTTGACGGCGATGCTGTTTTTCCTGTTTCAAGAGACGCGGAGGCGCGCATGAACGCTTATCTCACGGTGAAAACGCTGCATATTCTGTCGGCGACGGTGCTGGTTGGCACTGGTTTTGGCAGTGCGTTTTATCTGTTCTGGGCGAACCGCAGCGGGCAGGTGGCGGCGCAGGCGGTGGTGGCGCGTTGGGTGATCAGGGCCGATTGGTGGCTGACGACGCCTGCGGGGATTTTCCAGCCGCTGTCCGGGTTGTGGCTGATGTCGCAGAGCGCGTGGACGTTTTCGCATACCTGGATTTGGCTGACGCTGGCGCTGTATGTATTTGCCGGGCTGTGCTGGCTGCCGGTGCTGGTCTTGCAAGTGCGCATGGCGGAGATGGCGGAAAAATCGCTCTCGGGACAGACGCCTTTGCCCACGCGCTACCGCCGCTATCAACGCGCGTGGGAATGGCTGGGCTATCCCGCCTTCTGCGCGATGCTGATTGTTTATTTTTTGATGGTTTTCAAACCTGTGTGAGGTAATGATGACATACACCGTGTTTTATGACGCTGCCTGCCCCATCTGCACCCGCGAGATGGCGCTTTTGCAAGAGAGCAACCCGCGCGGCAATATCCGCCCCGTGCCGGTACAGGGCAACGAAGCGCTGCTCGCGCGCCACGGCATTGCGCCGGAGGCGGCGATGACGCTGATTCATGTGGTTGATGAAAATGGCAATATTGAGAGCGCCATGCCCGCGCTGCGCCTGCTGTATGCGCAATGCGAGGGGCGCTTGTTCACCCGTGTGTGGAATGTGCCGGGGCTGCGGCAACTGGCGGACTGGGGCTATCCGCATTTTGCCCGCCACCGTTACCGCATCCCGCGCTGGCTGTTGCCCCGTCCTAAATGTGATTCCAATCAATGCCGGAGGTGATACCAGCCCAAAAAATAACCTAACGGCGTTGGCTCGCCTTGTCGGGCACCCACGAAAAACGCGAAGCGTTTTGTCGTGGGAACCCGGCCGTACTAGGTGTACTGTCTGCGGCGAGCCGCCTTGTTATCTTAATTTTTGGAACTGGTATACATATATATGAACATCCTCATTCTTGGCGCAAGCGGCTTTATCGGCCAACGCATCGCCGCCGCCCTGCGCGCTCGCGGCCATACCCTGACCACCCCAAACCGTCATGAGGTCAATTATTTATCCCTCGACAAGCAGCGTTTGATGCCGCTGCTTGTCGGGCAGGAGGTCGTCATCAATGCCATCGGCGTCATGCACCGTCATGAGCATATTCTCGAACAGATTCATCATCATGCCCCGGCAGCCATCGCCGCTTGCGCGCGCGAGGTCGGTGTACCGCGCTTTTTGCAACTTTCCGCCCTCGGTGCGGACGTCGATTATCCCGTCGCCTTTCTCGGCAGCAAAGGGCGCGGCGACACGGCATTGTGCGAAAGTGGGCTTGCCGTCAACATCGTGCGCCCCTCGCTCGTCTACGGACGCGGCGGGTCGAGTACGGAAATGTTTTTGAAACTCCTGCGCTTGCCCATCCTCGCCCTCCCGGCAGGCGGGGCATTTTTGCTGCAACCGGTACACGTCGCCGAAGTCGCCGAAGGCATCGCCAACCTTGCGGAAAACCCGCGCGAATCAGGGACTATCATCAACATGAGCGGCGCGGCGGTACACACGCTTGCCGAATATCTGGGCATTCTGCGGCAGACGGTGCATGGCAAAAAAGCGCCGCTCATCCTCCCCATTCCGCTGGCTGCGCTGCGGCCGCTCCTGCCGCTCACCAACTGGTTGAGCAACGGCCTCCTCGGCGCGGGCAATATCCGCATTCTTCAGCAAGGCTCGACCGCCGATTGCCACGATTTCGCGCAACTCCTCGGGCGTATGCCACTGGGGGCGGCGGCGTTTGCTGGAAAAGAGTGATTTATGCAAGGGCTAAAAATAGGGTGGTGCCCTGAAAAGTATACTGGGTCTTCATTTTCCCTCCCCCGCTTGTGGGGGAGAGTTAGGGTGGGGCGTAAAGATTTACATTACATAGAAAAATCAGGAAATGCTGCGCATTTCACCCCTCACCCCTGCCCCTCTCCCGCAAGCGGGAGAGGGGACTGCTTTTACCAATATTTCGGGATTTACGTTCTTATAATGCGCTGCTGTTTTTCAACCAGCATGCTTTTCAGTAAATCACTAAAAATAGTTGTTTTTTACCATAATAAAGCGCTTATCGTGAGAAATTTTTGCACGATAAGCGCTTTGAAGTGAGAAAAAACACTATAGTTAAATCAACAAAAAACAGAACGGAGATGTAGGTTGGTGGTGAGCCGTCAGGCGAACCCCAACATAATGAATTCTAAAATGTTGGGGTTCGTGCTACGCACTCACCACCAACCTACGGTATGGCTGCTTT
>JAUNKJ010000048.1 GCA_030532785.1 Cardiobacteriaceae bacterium | reverse complement strand
GCTTTGCTTGCCGTTTTGCTTTGCGTGACTTTTGCGGGTTTTTCTGCCGGGGCGGCGGTTTTCGCCGGGGCGGAGAAGGCGTTGCTCCAGCACAGAGCCAAGGCCATAATCAGGATTTTTTTCATCGTGTTGGATGGCAGTCGTGGACTGTCGTGAAGTGAGCCAAGCGGGCATGCTAACGGAAAATTGCCCGACTGTCATCTTTATGCCTGTCCAAAAAGCAAGCTGGCGGCGTTGGCTCGTCTTGCCGTTGACCCGTGTCAAAGGCCGATTGCGGACGGGCGGGCGAGGCGGCACAATGATGCGGTGTTCAAGTCGCGGCTGTTTTGGGAGTTTGTGATGAAAATCAATCATGTGGCAATGTATGTGCAGGATTTGGCGGCGAGCCGTCTTTTTTACGAGCGTTATTTTGCGGCGACGGCCAATGCGCGTTATCACAATCCGAATACCGGTTTGCAGACGTATTTTTTGCGTTTTCCCGAGAGCGATGTGCGTCTTGAGATCATGACGCGGCCAGGGGTATCGCCGCGTGCGGATCGGGCGATGAACGAGGGCTTCATTCATCTGGCGTTCAGCACCGGGAGCCGTGAGGCGGTGGATGCGCTGACGGCGCGTTTGCAGGCGGATGGCTTTGCCTGCCTGAGTGGCCCGCGCGTTACGGGCGACGGTTATTACGAGAGCGTGGTGGTGGATCCGGACGGCAATTTGCTGGAAATCACCGTCTGATACCAAGCGTAAAAGCAAGCTAACGGCGTTGGTTCGCCTTGTTCTCTTGGCTTTTGGGATGGGTATGAACATATTTTGCAAACGAACCCGGGAGGTTTCATGTTTCAGTTGTTGCAGAAAATAGGCAAGTCGTTCATGTTGCCGATTGCCATTCTGCCGGCGGCGGGTTTGCTGCTTGGCATTGGCGGCGCGCTCAGCAATCCGAATACGGTGGCGGCGTATCCGCTGCTCGATCAGCCGGTGTTGCAGAGCATTTTTCAGGTGATGAGCGCTGCGGGCGCAGCGGTTTTCGCCAATCTCTTCCTGCTGCTCACGGTGGGGCTGTGCATTGGCCTTGCCCGTCAGGACAAGGGCACGGCGGCGCTCGGCGGCGTGACCGGTTATCTGGTGATGAATGCCACGATCGCGGCGCTGCTGAAAATCTACACCCCGGCGGGACAGGAAATTGTCAATATTGACACTGGCGCGGTCGGGGCGCTTGCCATGGGTTCGGTCGCGGTATGGCTGCACAACCGTTATCACAACATCAACCTCCCGCAAGTCCTCGGCTTTTTCGGCGGTTCGCGCTTTGTGCCGATTGTCACTTCCTTCGCCGGCATTGCCCTGGGCGTGGTGTTTTTCCTCATCTGGCCGCCGGTGCAGCATTGGCTGGTTAGCGCCGGGGAATCCATCGCCGGTACCGGCCCGGTCGGTACATTTTTCTACGGCTTCCTCATGCGTTTGTCTGGCGCGGTCGGCCTGCATCACATGATTTACCCGATTTTCTGGTACACCGAACTCGGCGGCGTTGAACAAGTGGCCGGGCAAACCGTGGTCGGCGCGCAGAAAATCTTCTTCGCCCAGCTTGCCGACCCCACGCATGTCGGCTTGTTCACCGAAGGCACGCGCTACTTTGCTGGCCGCTTCGACACCATGATCTTCGGCCTGCCGGGCGCGGCGCTCGCCATGTACCTCGCCATTCCGAAAACGCGGCGCGGCAAATACAAAGGCCTTTTCCTCGGCGCGGCGCTTACCTCCATCATCACCGGCATCACCGAACCGCTGGAATTCATGTTCCTCTTTGTCGCGCCGTTTTTGTATGCCATCCACGCGTTTTTCGACGGCGTTTCCTTCTTCATTGCCGACCTCCTCGATATCCGCATCGGCAATACCTTCTCCGGCGGCATCATCGACTTCTTCCTCTTCGGCATCCTGCAAGGACAGGCGCGCACCCATTGGCTGTACGTCCTTCCAGTGGGGGTTGCCTGGTTCTGCCTTTATTACTTCACTTTCGCTTTCCTCATCAAGCGCTTCAACCTTGCCACTCCCGGACGCCTCGAAGACACCCTCGACGTCGCGCCCGTCGTTGCCGCCAACAGTGATGGCAACGGCAACAGCACTGCCGCACACATCATCGTGGCGCTCGGCGGTGCGGACAACATCCGCGATGTTGACGCCTGTGCCACGCGGCTGCGCGTCAGCGTCAACGACCCGGCGCAAGTCGACAAAACCGCGCTGAAACGCCTCGGCGCAGTGGATGTGTTGCAGGTATCGGGCGGCGTGCAGGCCATCTTTGGCGGCAAGGCCGTGATCTACAAGAATGAAGTCAATACCTTGTTGGGGAGAGAATCATAAACAAGATAAAAATAGTTATTTTTTACCATCATGAAGCGCTTTGTGTGAGAAACAACTCATGCAAAGCGCTTATGGGTGAGAAAATTTCTCATGTTGATATTTGCGGAACACACGGCCTGCTTCTTCTGCGTGCCGCGCGCCAAGCCGCTATAATGCGCGTTTTTGGGCGCATCCATGCACATTCACCGCTGGCAACGCCAGCTCAGTATCGACCGTCCCCTGGCGCTGACCATCGGCAATTTCGACGGCGTGCATCGTGGTCATCAGCGCTTGTTGTCGGTGCTCGGCGATTACGGCGCGGCGCACGGTTGCGACAGCGCCCTGATGAGTTTTTTCCCCCATCCGCGCGAAGTGGTGCAGGGCAGGGCGCCCGCACTGCTCACCACGCTGCGCGACCGCGCCCACTGGCTCGGGCATTTCGGTCTCGATCACTGGATTCTTTTGTCTTTTACTCGCCGGGTGCGCGAACTCTCGCCCGAGGCGTTTTTGCGCGAGTATCTCGCGCGGTTTCCCCTGAAGCTCCTGCTGGTGGGCGATGATTTCCGCTTTGGCTATCGCGGCGCGGGCGATTTCGCCTGGCTTGCGCAACATGCGCCGCGTTTCGGCATTGCGGTAGAGGCGATTTCCAGCGTGTGCAACGCTGAAGAGGAACGCATTTCCAGCTCGTTGATCCGCACGGCGCTGGATGCGCACGATCTTGCGCGCGCGGAAAATCTGCTCGGCCATCCGTTGACGTTGACCGGCCGCGTGCGCCGGGGTTACGGGCGTGGCGGCGCGCATTTGGCGCGTCCCACCGCCAATATCCACCTGCCGGGGCGCTGGTGTTTACCGGATGGGGTCTATGTGGTAAAAATAGCCGCCTTGTCCGCAGGGGGGGGCGAACACTGGGGCGTGGCCAATATCGGCGCGGCGCCGACCTTTGGCGTGGCGCGCCGTCGTCTGGAAGTGCATGTGCTGGATGCCGCGCCGGATTTGTACGACGCTTTCGTGCGCGTTTCCGTGCATGCCCATCTCCGCGAGATCAGAACCTTTGCCGATGCCGACACCCTGCGGCAGCAAATCGAACGGGACGTCCGCGATGCGCGCGCGTTTATCGCCGTGCAGCCAACGTCTTGATTATTCATTTATGGACTCATCATGGCCGACTACAAACATACCCTGAACCTGCCCGTTACCGATTTTCCCATGCGCGGCAATCTGCCGCAGCGCGAGCCGGAGATGCTCGCTTTCTGGCAGGACAAGCGCATTTACGACAAGCAGCGCGAGGCCTTTGCCGGCAAGCCGCGCTTTTTGCTGCATGACGGCCCGCCCTATGCCAACGGCGTGATTCACGTCGGCCATGCCCTGAACAAGATTCTCAAGGACATCATCACCAAATCGCGCCACATGCTCGGTTTCGACAGCCCCTATGTACCGGGCTGGGACTGCCACGGCCTGCCGATCGAGCAGAAGGTGGAAGGGCAGATCGGCAAGCCGGGGGTGAAGGTTGATGCCAACACCTTCCGCGCCGCCTGCCGCGAATATGCCGCCTCGCAAATCGATTTGCAGAAGGCGGATTTTATCCGCTTGGGCGTATTCGGCTTTTGGGACAAGCCCTATCTCACCATGAACGCGCATACCGAGGCCAATATCGTGCGCGGGCTTGCGGAAATCGTGAAGCGTGGCCATGTGGTCAACGGCTTCAAGCCGATCAACTGGTGTTTTGACTGCGCTTCCTCGCTCGCCGAGGCGGAAGTGGAATACGCGGACAAGGTCTCCGCCTCCATCGACGTGCGCTTTGCCGTGCAGGACATGGCGGCGCTCAACCAGGCTTTTGGCACGCATCTTGACAAGCCGGTGGATGTCATCATCTGGACGACCACGCCGTGGACGCTGCCCGCCAACGTCGCCGTCGCTCTCCATCCCGAGCTGGATTACGCGCTGGTGGAAGGGGAAGGGCGCTGTTTCGTGGTCGCGCAGGAGCTGATCGAATCGCTGCGCGCGCGCTGGAAAGTGGACGCGCCGTGGCAAATCCTCGGCACCGCCAAGGGCAAGGCGCTGGATCGTCTTGTACTGCGCCATCCCTTCTGCGAACGCGATGTGATCGTCGTCAACGGCGAACATGTAACGCTCGACGCCGGTACCGGCTGCGTCCACACCGCGCCTGCGCATGGTGTGGAAGACTATGATGTGGCGCGCGAATATGGTCTGGAAATGATCAGCATCGTCCTTGGCAACGGCACGTTTGCGAGCGATGTCGAGCGGCTTGCCGGGGAGCATGTCTTCAAGGCGGAAGCGAAAATCCTCGACTGGCTGAAAGAAAACGACCGCCTGGTGCATTTCGCCAAACTCACCCACAGCTACCCGCATTGCTGGCGGCACAAAACCCCGACCATTTACCGCGCCACCGCGCAGTGGTTCATCAGCATGGACAAGGAAGGGCTGCGCGAAAAAGCGCTCGCGGATTTGGAAAACGTGCGCTTCACCCCGCAATGGGGGCAGCCGCGTCTCACCAACATGATCGCCAACCGCCCCGACTGGTGCATCTCGCGCCAGCGCTATTGGGGCGTGCCGCTGTGCTTCGTGGTACACCGGGAAAGCCGCGATTTGCACCCGGATATCGTCAACATCATGGAAAAGGCGGCGGCGCATATTGAAAAGGGCGGCATTGAAGCGTGGTTCGACCTGCCGCTGGAAGCGCTGATTCCGGCGGAAGACCTCGCCGATTACGAAAAACTCGACGACGTGCTTGATGTCTGGTTCGACTCCGGCATCACCCACTACAGCGTGCTGCGCGACCGCGCCGACGTCAGCTACCCCGCCGACCTCTATCTCGAAGGCTCGGACCAGCATCGTGGCTGGTTCCATTCCTCGCTGTTGACCGGGGCGGCGATTGACGGCCGCGCGCCGTATCGCGGGCTGTTGACCCACGGCTTCACCGTGGACGAAGAAGGGCGCAAGATGAGCAAATCGCTCGGCAATGTCGTGGAACCGCAAAAGGTGATCAACAGCCTCGGTGCCGATATTCTCCGCCTTTGGGTCGCGTCCGCCGACTACAGCGGCGAAGTGAGCCTTTCCGACAATATCCTGAAGCAACGCGCCGATGCCTACCGCCGCATCAGGAACACCTGCCGCTTCCTTCTCGCCAATCTGCACGATTTTGATCCCGCCAAGCATCTCGTCCCCGCTGACAGGCTGCTGGCCCTCGATGCCTATGCGGTGGCGCAGGCCGCCGCCTTGCAGGAAAAATTGATCAAGGCTTACGAGAATTACGAATTCCACCTGATTTACCAGGATTTGTTCAATTATTGCTCGGTCGATCTCGGCGGTTTCTACCTTGATGTGATCAAGGATCGCCAATACACCGTCGCCACCGACAATGTGGCGCGGCGCAGCGCGCAAACCGCGATTTACCACATTCTCGAAGGCATGGTGCGCTGGTTGGCGCCCATTCTCTCGTTCACCGCCGAAGAAGTGTGGCGCTTCATGCCGGGCGAACGCGCGGAATCCGTGTTCCTCACCACCTTCCACGATTTCCCGGTGGTCAACGAGCATTGCGACGATGTCTTCTGGCAGACGCTGATTGCGGTGCGCGATGCCGTCAACGCCGAGCTGGAAAAGGCGCGCAACGCCGGTGTCATCGGTGCGTCGCTGGAAGCGGCGGTGCGCCTCACCTTGCCGCAGGAACAATACGCGCTGATGCAGCGCCTGGGCGACGAACTGCGCTTTGCCCTCATCGTCTCCGCCGTGGAACTGGTGGCGGGCGAGGCGCTGGTGATCGAGATTGCCAAGGCCAGGGGCGAAAAATGCACGCGCTGCTGGCACTACAGCGACGCGGTGGGCAGCAACCCCGCGCATCCCGAACTCTGCCCGCGCTGCGTCGAGAACGTGGACGGCGGCGGCGAAACCCGTTTGTTCGTATAAGGAAAGCCTATGTGGCGCATTACAGCCTTTGCCGTGGCGGTCTTGTGGATCGCCGCCGATTATCTCTCCAAGGTTTGGGCGGACAGCGTGCTCAAAGCAGGCGATATTTATGTTACTTCATGGATGAATTTCAAACTCGGCTACAACTACGGCGCGGCCTTCAGCTTTCTTTCCAATGAGGGCGGCTGGCAGCGCTGGCTCTTCGCTGTCCTTGCCGTTGCCATCGGCGCATGGCTGATCGCTGCCATCGTGCGGGAAAAGCTCCATCCCCTGCTCTATCTTGCCTACGGCTCGATTCTCGGCGGCGCGCTCGGCAATCTCTATGACCGCATCGTGCATGGTTATGTCATTGATTTTATCCACTGGCATTATCAAGGTCGTTCATGGCCGATTTTCAATATCGCCGATGTGGCGATTACCGTCGGCGTCGGTCTGATGATTTTACTGTGGTTGATTGAACTCAAAGGAAAAAAGGCATGAAACCCATCCTCATCCTTCACACCGGCGGCACCATCGGCATGCACGACAGCCCGGCAGGGCTGACCTCCGATCCCGCCTTTCTCGACAAGGTTCGCGAACATCTGAAAGACTGGCCGCAGCCCGTGATCTACCAGGCGCTCCAGCCCGCGATTGACAGCTCTGCGGCAACGCCCGCCGAATGGCAGCGCATGGTGGAAGCGGTGGAACGCGCGCTGCCCGAAGTCGCGGGCGTTGTCGTCCTCCACGGCACCGATACCCTCGCCTACAGCGCCGCCGTGCTTCACGAGCGCTTTGCCGGGGTGGACAACAACCTCATCATCACCGGCTCGATGCTGCCGTGGATACGCGACAACACCGACGCCATCGCCAACCTCGAAGGCGCGCTCAAGGCCGCCGGCGGGCAGCGCCTGCCGCCCGCCGTCCATTTCGCCGACGCGCGTTTGCCCGCAGCAGACGTCTACAAACGCAGCTGCGAAGATTTCGCCGCCTTCGCGAGTCCCCACCGGGGCGCGTTTGATGCGCACACCCTGCCCGCATCATCGCCCGCGCCGTGGCTGGCGAATTTTTCCGGCTACCAGAGCGGGCGCGCGTCGCTCCTCTGGCTCACCCCCGGCGTCAGCAACGCCCTGATTGATGCCGCCTTTCAGGCAGACGGCGTCGTGCTGGCATCGTTTGGCAACGGCAACCTCCCCGACAACCCGCACCTGCGCCGCGCCGTCAACGACAGCGGCAAAACCGTGGTCAACGTCACCCAATGCCGCCACGGCGACATGGGCAGCGCGCGCTACGCCGCGAACGAGGGCTATCACGGCCTGATCGACGCCGCGAACATGACCCCGGAACGCTGCTACGTCCGCCTGCACACCCTGCTCGCCTGCGGACTGGATCGCGACGCCATCGCGGCAGTGTGGCAGGATAATATTTCATAAAAACGACAAAAATAGTGATTTTTTACCATCATGAAGCGCTTGTCGTGAGAAACAACTCACGTTAAGCGCTTATTGGTGAGAAAATTTATCATTTTGTTGAATTGTGGAATGCGCCGTAGGGACGTTGCCTGCAACGTCCGTCGGGAAAACGGGTAGGCTGGGTTAGCCCGAAGGGCGTAACCCAGCAAAGATTTCAAACATTGCGCTGGGTTACGTTGCTACGCAACTAACCCAGCCTACCACCAAGCGAAGGGCATTGGCACACCTGGGAGACCCGCATGATCAGCATGATGGATATGTTCAAAGTCGGCGTCGGGCCGTCGAGTTCGCACACCGTCGGCCCGATGAAAGCGGGCAGGGCGTTTCGCGATGCCGTGTTCGCACAAGGCCTTGACGCCAAGGGCAAACGCCTGCGCGCCCATGTTTACGGCTCGCTGTCGCTCACCGGACGCGGACATGCCACCGACAGCGCCATCATCGCCGGATTGGCGGGTTATGAGCCGGAAAGCGTGGATACCGACGCCTTGCCCGCCATCATCGAGCGCATCAAGGCGGACAAGCGCATCGATGACTTCGCCTTTGATTACCAAACGGATTTCGTCTTCCACAAGGACAACCTGCCCCTGCACGAAAACGGCATGCGCCTCGAACTGTTGCAGGGCGACGACGTGCGGTTCGCGGAAATCTATTACTCCATCGGCGGCGGCTTCATCGTCACGGAAAGCCAGTTCGGCACGCCGCAGCAGGCGGTGAGCCAAGCCGTACCCTATCCCTACAAACACGCCGCCGACCTCCTCAAACATTGCGAAGACAACAACCTGCGCCTGTCGACGGTGATGCTGCGCAACGAAAGCGCGCTCCACGGCGAAGAAGCGGTGCGCGCCTACGCCGCGCGCATCTGGGGCGTGATGCAGGAAACCATCGCCCGTGGCCTGCGCAACGAAGGCGTACTCCCCGGCAAACTGCGCATCCCGCGCCGCGCGCCCGCCTTGTGGCAGCGTTTGGAAACCGGCAGCCAGCTCTCCAGCGACCCGATGCGCATCATCGACTGGGTGAACATGATCGCGATGGCGGTCAACGAAGAAAACGCTGCCGGTGGCCGCGTCGTCACCGCGCCCACCAACGGCGCCTGCGGCATCGTCCCCGCCGTACTCGCCTATTTCAACCGCTTCATCGGCGAAGCCGACGCCGAAGTCGTGCTGCGCTATTTGCTCACATGCAGCGCCATCGGCAGCCTCTACAAAATGAACGCCTCGATTTCCGGGGCAGAAGTCGGCTGCCAGGGGGAAATCGGCGTCGCCTGTTCGATGGCAGCGGCGGGGCTGACCGACATTCAGGGCGGCAGCGCCGCGCAAGTCTGCGAAGCGGCGGAAATCGCCATGGAACACCATCTGGGGCTGACCTGCGACCCGGTGGGCGGACAGGTACAAGTGCCGTGCATCGAACGCAATGCGGTATCGGCAGTGAAAGCGATCAACGCCTCGCGCATGGCGCTGCTGCGGCAAACGAAACCGGTCGTCTCGCTCGACGAAGTGATCGCCACCATGTACGAAACCGGGCGCGACATGCACCAGAAATATCGCGAAACTTCGATGGGCGGCCTTGCCCTGCATGTGCCGTGTTGAGGAACTTTCACCACCACAAGGAGTCAATCATGAAAAAAATCGTGTTGGCATTTGCGCTTGCCGCGCCGTTTTTCGCCGTACCCGCCCACGCCAAGCCCGCCATCATCGGCACGGCAGAGAAAGTCATCAAAGTTGCGGCCTTGCCGGATCATGAGGCGCTTGCCGTGGAGGGAAGCCCGTCTGGGTATCAAGTCATCGTGGGGCCGAAATATTATGTGGATGTCGGCTATTGCTACAAGCAACTGCAAGTGGTTTTCCTGCCGGTATGGAACTGGGATGAAAGATATTGCGGCTATGTCAGTGACAAAAGTTATACCGATACCTCGCGCGAAGAACTGCTGGAAATTTCCAGGGCGCTCTCCGTCGATACCGCCTGGGATGATGGCAAAGCGAAAATTTCCCTGTGGGAGCGCATCGGCGGCAAAGTGGTGCTGGCAGCGGTGCTGGCGCTTCTCGTTGCCATCCGCATATGGCGGCAACGTCGGTCGTGATGATAAGTTTTCTCATCATGAAGCGCTTATCGTGGTAAAAAATCACCATATAAAGCGCTTTGTATAATCATTTTTTCTCATTTTTGGAGTATTTTTGAAAACCCTTCGTGATTTTGCCAAGGCGAAAAAAAGCGGCGAGAAAATCGCCATGCTCACCGCTTATGACGCGAGCTTTGCCCGTCTCGCCGCCGAGGCCGGTGCGGATTGTCTCTTGATTGGCGATTCGCTCGGCATGGTCGTCGCCGGTTATGAAAGCACCGTGCCGGTCATGGTTGAGCATATGGCTTACCACGCCGCAGCGGTGGCCAGCGGCGCGCCCGATCTGTGGCGCGTGGTCGACATGCCGTTTCTCTCCTATGCGACGCCGGAACAGGCGCTTGAGACCGCACGGATTCTGATGCAGCAGGGGCAGGCGAACATGGTGAAGCTCGAAGGCGGCAGCGTGGCGCAGATCAACGTCATTGCCGCCCTGCATGATTGCCATGTGCCGGTGTGCGCCCATTTGGGGCTGACCCCGCAAAGCGTGGACAAACTCGGCGGCTACCGTCAGGTGGGGCGTTCGGAAACGGAAGCGGCGCGGCTGCGCGAACGGGCGAAGGACGTGGAATTCGCCGGTGCCGACATGCTGGTGCTCGAATGCGTACCGCCCGCGCTCGCGGCGGAGATCACGAAAAACGCCGGTATTCCGGTGATCGGCATCGGTGCGGGCGGCGGTACCGACGGCCAGGTACTCGTCTGCTACGACGTGTTGGGCATCTCGCCGCATCTGCCGTATTTTTCCAAAAATTTCATGGGCGACCGTGGCATTGCAGCGGCCTTTGCCGACTACGTCGCCGCAGTCAAATCGCAAACCTTCCCGGAGGCACACCATGCGCGTGATTGACAACGCCAAAGACCTGCGCGACTGGCGCAAATACAGCCGCAACGAAGGCGGCACTTGGGCATTCGTGCCCACCATGGGCAATCTGCACGACGGCCATATGCAGCTCGTCGCCCGCGCCAAAGAACTCGCCGATCAGGTGATGGTCTCGGTATACGTCAACCCCACGCAATTTGGCCCCAACGAAGATTTCGCGCGCTATCCGCGCACACCCAGGGAAGATTTGGCGCTGCTGGAAGCGGCGGGGGCGCAGGCGGTGCTGATGCCCGATGAAGCGATGATCTATCCCTTCGGATTGGACGAAGCCATCGGCTTTACCCTGCCCGCGCGCTACACCAACATCCTTTGCGGTGCCGACCGCCCCGGCCATTTTCAGGGAGTGGCCGCCGTGGTCAGCCGTCTCTTCAACCTCGTCGCCCCCGACATTGCCGTCTTTGGCAACAAGGACTTCCAGCAACTGTGGCTGATCCGCCGCCTCGTTGCCGACCTGCATCTGCCGATTGCCATCGAAGGCGTGGACATCCAGCGCGACGCCGATGGCCTCGCCATGAGTTCGCGCAACCGTTATCTCTCCGACGCGGAACGCGCCGCCGCACCGCTGATCTACCAAACCCTCATCGACAGCCGCGACGCCCTCAAACAGGGCAAAGCCATCGCCAACGTGTTGCGCGAGGGACGCGAACACCTGGAAGCGGGCGGCTTCGCCGTGCAATATCTCGAACTGCGCCGCCAGGACGACCTGCAACCCGCGCAAGACCTGTCGCACCCGGTAGTGCTGCTGGTGGCGGCGAAAATCGGCCATACCCGCTTGATTGATAACATCACATTTTGAGTAAAAATAGTATTTTTTTACCATGATGAAGCGCTTATGATGACTGGAACAGCTCGCGAAGCGAGAGAAATTTTCTCATCATAAGCGCTTTGTGGTGAGAAAAAATACCACGAAGCCGTAGGGTGGGTGTCAACCCACCGATTTTGTAGGGTGGGCTTTAGGGCGTGTTGACAATTCAGACTTTTATGCGACGAACTTCAAACAAAGCAACGAACTAAAGCCCCTCTCCCGTGGGAGAGGGGTTGGGGTGAGGGCAGAAACAAGGCTTTCCACATCTTTTATAGCTGTTAAACCTTAAATATTTCAGTACCTTTTCCAACCCTTGCAAATTCCCCCCACAAAATGTCAACAGCCCCTAGCCCACCGTTGCGCGCGATCTGTGAACTGTGGAGAGTTTCTGCCGATTCCGCGGTAACGCACCCCCATTTGAAAAGTAGTTTTTCCCGAACAATCCCGCTACACTAGCCGCCGAATTTTTGCCCGCCGGAACCCGCAAGGAGTGATTTCTTGGACAACAGCCTATCCGTAACCCATCTCATCGCCGAAGCCAGCCTATTTGTCCAGTTCATCATGGCGCTCCTCTTCGGCATGTTTTTGACCACGCTCTTCCTCACCGGCAAAAAATGGGTGCAACTCGAACGCCTCAAACAGAAAATCAAAAAGTTCGACAAAGCCTTCTGGTCGGGCAGCGACCTGCAAACCCTCTACGGCTATTACGAAAAACGCGACAGCGAAAGCATCGAAGCCATCTTCGTCGACGGCTTCCACGAATTCCTGCAATTCAAGGGCGGCAGCCTCGATAACCCGGACGCCATCGTCCACAACTGCCGCCGCGCCATGGAAGCGACGCTCAACCGCGAAACCCACCGCCAGGAACGCGGCCTCAACATGCTCGCCACCTTCGGCTCGTCTGCGCCCTATATCGGACTGCTCGGTACGGTCTACGGCATCATGAACTCCTTCATCGCGCTGGGCGGGGAAAAAACCGCGAGCATCGCGAGCGTCGCTCCCGGCATCGCCGAAGCGCTGATCGCCACCGCCATCGGCCTCCTCGCCGCGATTCCCTCCGTCCTCGCCTACAACTTCTTCGTCAACCGCTCCGAGCAAATCGTCGTTGAATACGAAGCCTTCATCGAAGAATTCTCCAACCTCCTCCAGCGCCAAATCCTCGCGGCGCGCGAGCACATCAAACGGCAGCGCCCATGAGCCGCAAGCGCCACCGCAGCCATCGCGTCAAGGCGGAAATGAACGTCGTCCCCTATATCGACGTCATGCTCGTCCTCCTCGTCATCTTCATGATTGCCGCACCGCTCATTCACCAGGCAATCGATATCGAGCTGCCCGAAGCACCTGCCGCCGAACTGGAAATGCCGGAAGGAGTCGATAACGACACCTTGCCGCTGGTACTGACCGTCGACCAGAGCGGCCAGTTCTACCTCAACTGGGCACCCGATCCCGCCGCCCCCTTGGGCAGCAACGAAATTGTGCAAATCACCCGCTATGCGCTCACCCAGCATCCGACGCTCCCCGTCCTCGTGCAGGGCGACAAAGACGTCCCCTACGCCAGCGTCATTGAAGGCATCGGCTATCTGCAGCAGGCGGGAGCGCCCAACGTCGGCCTTTCCACCGAACCGCCGGCGGAGGCCGCGCCATGAGGCGTCGCCACAGCAAAAACAGCGCGCTGGAAAACCTGGCCGGGGGCATCTTCGCCGCCATCGGCATGGCCGTCGTCCTCTCGCTGTTGTGGCTGAACCGCGACCACATCATCGACGTCGTCATGCCCGGCGCGGAAGGCGACGCGCCCCCGTTGCCGCAAGTCGAACCCGTACAGGCGCAAGTGGTGGACAGCGCCACCCTGCAACGCACCCTTGACAACATCAGCGAACGCAAGCGCGCCGAAGAAGAAGCGCGCCTGCAAGCCATTCGTGATGCCGAAGAAGCCAAGCGCATAGCCGAGGAAGCGCAGCGCTCGGCCGTTGTAAAAGCTCGGCGCGAAGCGGACGCGGCGACGAGGGCGGCCGCGGATGCGCTGCGCGGCG
>JAUNKJ010000047.1 GCA_030532785.1 Cardiobacteriaceae bacterium | reverse complement strand
CCGCAAGCGGGGGAGGGAAAATGAAGACCCAGCATACTTTTCAGGACACCACCAAAAAATCACTATGTTTTAGCGAATCTCCACCCGGTTTGGCAGTTCATTGCCGTGCGGGTCGTCGGGTTGGCCGTAGTGTTCGCGCATTTCCGCGCCGATGTCTTTGAGGAGTCGGGCGAGGGCGTTGACGTATTCGCCGTGGCGCATGGCGGGCAGGGTGTTGTCACACAGCGTTTGCCAGCGTTCTTGCGGCACTACGGCGCTGATGCCACGGTCGGCGACGATTTCCAGGCGGCGTTCGCCGAGGTTGACGTACACCAGTACGCCGCTGCGCGCGGCGGTGTCCCATGCGCGCAGGTGGGCGAAGCAGTCTTCCGCGCGCTGGCGTGCCGTTTGTCGCCAGTGGTCGAGCGGCAGGTGGCGTTCGATGAGGAGACGGATTTCGCCGCCGTGGCCGCGTTCCGCTTCGCCGAGCGCGTTTTCCAGCGCTTGCATGGCGTGGTCGTTGAGCCAGCGGTGTTGCCACGGGGCGCTGGCGAGGTTGCGCAGGGCGCGGATAAGGGATGGTTTGTGTGTCATGTTGTCTCCTACCACGATCCACCGGCGCCGCCGCCGGAAAAGCTGCCGCCTCCGCCGCTGTAGCCGCCACCACCGCCGAATCCGCCACCGCCACTGCTGCCGAAGTCGCTGCTGCTGCCAAAACCGCCGCCGAATCCGCCCCCAGACCAGAAGCCATTATCGTCGTCGTCATCATCATCGTCGCGGCGGTGGCGGCGACGGGTGATGCGCGCGCCGTCGTCGTGAAAAACGCTGTAGCAGGTGTAGAGGGCGATGCCCAGGGCGAAGAGGATGATTTGGGTGCCGAGCCAGACGATGATTCCGGCCACGCTGCCCATCACGACGGCGAAAATGCCGTGCGCGATGCGGTATTGCTGCGAACGCCGCCCGCTTCTGCTGCGCAGGGTGTTCATGGCGAGGAGGATGATGAAGAGAATGGGCAGCAGAGCGATGAGGCGCATGTTCACGCGGTGCCACGCGCCGTCGGCATCGGCGCGGCGCGGCGCATTTTCCCAGCCGTTTGCTTCGCGGTCAGCGGCGACCATTTCCGCCTGCACTTCGGGATCGGCGGCGAGTCTTGCGGCGGCTGCCTGCATCCCGGCGCGCACGCCGCCGGCGTAATCGCCGTTGCGAAAATGGGGGGTGATGGTTTCGCGGATGATTTTTTTCGCGGAGATGTCGGGCAGCGCGCCTTCGATGCCGCTGCCGGTGATGAAGCGCAGGTTGCGGTCGTTGACGGCGACCAGCAGCAGCAGGCCGTTGTCGCGATCCTGGTCGCCGAGCTGCCAACGTTTGCCGATTTGCATGGCGTAGTCGAAGTCGCTGATGCCGTCGGTGGAATCCACCAGCACCACCGCGCCCTGCATCAGCCCCTCGGCGTGCCACGCCCGCAGTTCGGCGTTGAGCGCCGCTTCGGCGTCGGCAGCGATGACGCCTGCCTGGTCAACCACGGGGCGATCAAGCGTGAGGTTTTCCACCGGCACGGCCAGCGCCGCCGTGGCGGCAAAGGCCAGCCCGAGGGCGAGGGCGCGGCGCAAGGTTTTCATCAGAACTGCACTTGCGGCGCGGTGGCAATGGCCGCTTCGTTTTCCACGCTGAACTGGGCGCGGCGCGACAGCCCCGAGAAGCGGGCGATGAGGCTTGCGGGGAAGGTGCGCACGGCGGTGTTGAAGGTCTGCACGCTGTCGATGTAGTTGCGGCGCGCGGTGGTGATGCGGTTTTCCGTGCCTTCGAGCTGGGTCATCAGGTTTTCAAAATTGGCGCTGGCCTTGAGGTCGGGATAATTTTCCGCGACCAGCAGCAGACGCGACAGCGCGGAGGTCAATTCGCCCTGCGCCTGCTGGAAGCGTTGCAACGCCGCCTCGTCGCCGAGCATTTCCGGGGTGAGCGTCAGGCTGCCGACCCTGGCGCGCGCGGCGGCGACTTCGGTGAACACCGCTTCTTCGTGGCGCGCGTAGCCCTTGACGCTTTCCACCAGATTGGGCACGAGATCGGCGCGGCGCTGGTATTGGCTGACCACTTCCGACCACTGGGCGTTGACGTTTTCATCCAGCCCCTGCAAACGGTTGTAAGCGGGAATGGCGATCGCCGCCAGCACGGCCACGATGGCGATAAGGATGATGATGGTGGATTGTTTCATATTTTTCTCCAAAATAGTGATTTTTTACCATGATGAAGCGCTTTTGATGAGAAATTTTCTCACGATAAGCGCTTCAGGATGAGAAATTTTACCAATTTGTGATAGGCGAGGGGTTAAAAGCATATCAGAACCCGGTGTAGCTTGGTGGTGCATTTCGGCAGGCTCAATAACCGCCTGTCGAAGTGTGCTTGTCGAATGGCAAGAGGAGCAAGGACGGTAGGCTGGGTTAGCGGCAACGCCGCGTAACCCAGCGCGATGTTGATGGTTTTTGCTGGGTTACGGCTACGCCTAACCGGGTTCCCACGACAAAACGCTTAGCGTTTTTCGTGGGGTCCCGCCCAGCCTACGTTTGTCCTGCGGACAAAACCGCATGGGTTGACACCCATCCTACGAATCGCTGCGCGGCTTTGTATAAACCCTCTCCCCAACCTTTCTCGTCCTGCGGACGAGCTGGCAAGCCAGTCGTCCCACAGGGGGAGGGGCTTTAGTGTCGTGAACGAACGGGTTTACTCCCACGTCAGCACCCAGCCCATATGGCTGCCGCCGAAGCCCAGGAAATAATGCAGGTAGTGGCCGGGGGCGAGGGTTTGTGCGTAGCCGGGGAGCGGGAATGTGCCGCGTGCGAGGCAGAGGCGGATGAGCGCGGTTTCCAGCGCGGCGGTGGCGCCGAGGGTGTGGCCTGTCCATGCTTTGCACGGCAGATGCGGGACGCCGGGGAGGAGGTCGTCGAGGATGGCGCGTTCCATGGCGTCGCTGGTGCCTGCGCCGTGGAGTTTCACGGCGCGGATGTCGGATGCGTCGAGGCGGGCGTTGGCGAGGGTGGCGGTGATGAGGTGGCGCACGGCGGCGGCGCTCGTTTGCGTGAGGTTGGCGTGGTCGGTGTGCGCGGTGAAGGCGTGGAGGCGCGGCGCACCATTGCGCGGGGTGTTTTCCAGTGCCAAACAGGCGATGCCTTCGCCGGGGATGATGCCGGCGTCTGCGAGCGGGCGGTGTTCGCTGGCGGCAAGTCCCAGGGCCTGGAAGTGGTCGATGGTCATGCGGTTTGCGCTTTCAAAGCCCAGCACCAAAGCGCGGTCAATGAAGCCGTTGCCGATTTGCCGCGCGGCGGCGGCGATGCCGTGGGCGCTGGCGGTGCAGGAGGTGGCGAAGGTGTAGACGGCGGGGCTTCCCGTTTTTTGCCGCAGGTGGCGGGCGATTTCCGTGAGGTCGTAGCTGGGGGTGAGGGTGTTTTGCGCGGCGCGGTGTTCGCGGTCGGCGATGACGTAGACAGTGGAGCCGAGGAAGATGGGGGTGGTGGCGAGGGTTTCTGCGCTCCACCCGGCGTCGGCGGCGCATTGCGCGATGTGCTGTTCGAGGCGGGGGTAGAGGGCGTCAAGCGGCATGGGCGCGTCGGGAAAGGCGCGGAAGCAGGGGAGCGTGATGGCGTCTTCGAGGATGCGCGCGGTGTATGACGCGGGCGCTTTGGGCGAGGCGAGGTTTGCCCAGGCGGCGGCGTTTTCTCCCTGGGCGCAGAGGAAGCTCGCGCCGGTGAGATAAGCACTCATTGTGCGCGGATGTAGGCGGCAAGGTCGGCGATGGTCATCATGTGCTTGCGCACCATGCGGTCGCCTTTCAGGCGCACGCCGTAGCGCGCTTGCAGGGCGACGCTGATTTGCAGGGCGTCGAGGGAATCAAGCGCGATGCGGCTGTCGTCGCCGAAGAGCGGCTCGTCGTCCGCCCAGTCGTCAGGGGCGGGTTCGTCTTTTTGGCTTTCTTTCAAAATCAGGGTTTTCAGTTCGTGTTCGAGGGTTTGCATCAGAAGCGGCCTTGGCGGGCGAGTTGTTGACGGTAGCGCATCGCCGCGAGTGTGAGGGTTACGGCGGCGAAGGCGAGGAGGAGCGCAAGTTGCGGGAGGATATGGGCGAGGCTTGCGCGGTTGAGGAGGAGGTTCTGGAAGGCGGCGAGCGCCCAGTGCATGGGCGAGAGTTGCGCGATGTGCTGCATGGCGGCGGGCATGACGTGGACGGGGACCATGATGCCGCCGAGCGCGGCCATGATGATGATGCCGCCACCGCCCAAGACCACGGCGTGTTCGCTGCTTTTGGCGTGGACGCTGACCAAGAGCGCGTAGCCGAGCGCGGCGAGGCTGGTCGCGGCCGAGAGGAGCAGGTAGGGGTAAAACGCGCCTTGCGGGGTGAAGGCGGGGAGTCCGAGGCGTGGCAGCACGAAATGCCCCAGCGCCAGCATCCCGAGGAATTGCAGTTGGTTGATGAGGAAATAGGGCATGAGTTTGGCCGTGAGCAGCTTGCCAGCGGGCGCTTGCGCCATGCGCAGGCGGGTGAGCGTGTTGCTCGCGCGTTCCAACGTCATGACGTTGGACAGCGGTATCATGATGAAAAACATGCCGAAAATCAGCCAGGCGGGGACGCTGTGCTGCACCGAATCGGGGCGCGAGACTTGTTCGCCGCGGCGGTCGAGGTAGTGCGTGTGCCACGCGGGCGTGTCGAGATAGGCGGCGATGTCGGCATGGACGCGCGCGAGCTGGGCGTTGGCTTGCGCGGCAAAGGCGGGATTGGGCAGGAGAATCTGGCTGCGTGCGAGATGCTCGGCCACGCGCGCGCCGCGATGGTGTTCGTGCAACAGCCCCTGCAACGGCGCGAGCCACAGCGGGTCGGCACCGGGATTGAGCCACAGCGCCAGCGGCTGTTGCGTGGCGAGCGGCGTATCGGCGGCATTGGGGTTGACGATGACGAGCGCCGTCTCTCCGCTTTGCAGCGCGGCTTGCGCCTCATGAAGCGCTTCCTGCGGCGCGAGTTCAATAGCCAGCCCTGCTGTTTGCAGACGCGTGAGGAGCGCGGCATTGCTGCTGTCGCCAATGAGGATGCTCTTGCCCGGCAACGGCGGCGCATCGGCACGGCTCAGCGCGGCAGACATGATGAGCATGAAGATGATGGGCATGAGAAACAGCACCGCCACCCCGTGCAAATCGCGGGCGAGGAGTTTGAATTCTTTGAGGATGGCGGGAGTAATTCTCATGTCTTGTTTAAAAATAGTGATTTTTTACCATAATGAAGCGCTTGTGGTGAGAAAATTTCTCTCGCTGCGCGAGCTGTTCCAGTCATGGTAAGCGCTTTTTGGTGGGAAAATTTCTCATATGTCGTTCGCGCATCCATAAAAAGAGCGGCAAGGCGAGGGATACGCCGACGCCCAGCCCGAGCAACGCCAGCCACGGGCGCGGCATGGCGATGCGCCGCCCTTCCCACAGCACGAAGGCGATGGTCGCTGCGGCCGATACCAGCACATCGAGCCAGGCAAAGGCGGAAAGTGGCGTGGCAAAGGCCTGCACCGCGAGCAGCGGCAGATTGAGGCCGTGTTCGCCCAGCCACGGCAAAAACGCGGCGAGCGGCAAGGCGGTACCGAGCAGGCAGAGCAGCAGGTAAAAATGCTCACGTTTCATGGAGATGCTCCTTGGCAAGAAAATCCAGATAAAAGCGCTCCAGCGACGGTTTGCCGAAATGGCAGGCGGTGAGGCGGTAGCCGCGCGCGCTGAGTTGCGTGAGCGCTGGCGCGGGGTCGTCTGCGGGAATGATGACGCCTTCGCCCGCGCGGCGTGCGGTGAAATGGGCAAGGTCGGCATCGTTGAGCGGCGGCTCGGTGCGGAAGTGGAGTTCGGGCGCGTGCGGCAGGTCGGCAAGCGTTCCGGCAAAGACGAGGCGGCCGTGCGAGAGCAACGCAAGGCGATCGCAAAGCTGTTCAATTTCCTGCAAATAATGCGAAGTGTAGAGAATGGTTACACCCTCGCGGCGCAGCGCGGCAACGCTGTCGAGAATAAAGGCGCGCGAGGCCGGGTCGATGCCGACGGTGATTTCATCAAGAAAAAGAAGGCGCGGGCGGTTGACGAGGCCGATGGCGACATTGAGACGGCGCTTGAGTCCGCCGGAGAGCTGCGCCGCGCGTTTGTGGCGGTGGTCGGTGAGATCGGTGCGCGCAAGGAGCTGGCGCAGATGGCCGTCATCGCGCAAATCGTAAAGCGAGGCGAAAAAACGCAGATTGTCCCAAACCGTAAGCTGCGGATAAAACGCGAAATCCTGCGGCACCAGGGCGATTTTCTGGCGCGCGGCGCGGGGGAGACGCGCAAGCGGCGTGCCCTCAAAAAGCACTTCGCCCTGCTGCACGCTTTGCAAACCGGCGAGGAGGCTCATCAGCGTCGTTTTGCCCGCACCGTTGGGGCCGAGAAGGCCAAGCGCCTCGCCCGGCGCGATGTGCAGGTTGATGTCAGTAAGCGCCGGGGCGGTCGCGCCGGGATAGCGGTGGTGCAGGTGGGAGAGGGTGATCATGAAGCGGTTGGTGGATTACGACGCGAGACTTTCCATGTCTACCATAACCGTCTCATCCGCTTCGCGTTCGCGCACAAGGCGCACCAGCTCCTCGTCTTCGGCGAGTTCCAGCAGGTATTCGTAAAGCGCAGGCGGCACGCAATAAAACGCGGGTTCATTGCGGTTCAGGATAGCGATGGCATCGCCTTGTGCCGATTGGAAAATGGCCATCGGATTTTTTTTCAGCTCGGTGATGCTGGCGGCGCTGTCAGTCAGAATACGGCTGGGCATGGGATGTTCCGAAGACGGTTGGGACGCGTCATTATAAGCGCTGCCATTCGCGCCACAGGGTTTCTTCACGCGCGGCGAGGTCGCGCAAGGCGTCTGCGATGTGGGCGCAGCCGTCGCTTTGCGGGGTTTTGCATTGGCGCACGCAGTGGCTTGCGAATTGCCGCCAGTCGTCACCGATAGCGGTGAGGGTTTGCGAGGCGGTGAGGTAGGCGGGTTGGTCGCAAAGGTCGGCGGCCTGTTCGAGGAAGTAGGCGTAGAGGTAGCGGAAGCCTGCGCCGCCGGTGCCGATTTCTTCCTGCATGCGCACGAGGTGGCCGAGGAAGAGTTTTTGGTATTTTTCCGGTTTGTCCGGGAGTTGCGCGATTTTTTTCGCGACGGTTTTCATGCCGCGCACGCCGACGAAGAAGACGGGGGCGAGCATGTGGCGCGCGTTTTGGGCGATGGCGTTGGGCAGCAGTGTTGCCCAGTCGGGCGTGTGTGCGGGGCGGCTTATGGTGTACATGAGGCCTTTGGCGGCAAGTGCGCCTTTGGCAAAGCGGGCGCGTTGCAGGTCGGCGGCGGGGCAGCGTTGCACGGTTTCGAAGACGGGGTCGCTCACGAGGTAGTCGTCGCCGTCTTTGCCGTAGACGAGGAGGTTGTGGGCGTTGAAGTGGAAGCGCATTTCCGGCGGGAAGTAGGGGAGCCAGTAGACGGAGGTTTGCAGGCCGACGAGTTCGCCGCGCGCAAGCGCTTGATCGAGGGCGGCTTGTCCGGCGCGGGCGTCGCGGAAGGTTTGGCTGTGTAGCGGGATTTTCAGGGCGCGGCTGGTGCGGCGGAGGATGGCGCGCGGGGCGATGCGGTAGGAGACGAGCGGCATGCCGGCGAGTTTGACGAGGGGGAGGTAGACGTAGGTGAGGGCGGAAGCGAGGCCGAAGACGAGGGCTTCGTTGGCGTCAATGCCGTGGTATTTCAACAGGGTGGACATGACGCCGCTTTCGCAGTGCGCGGTGTGCTGGTGGGGGAAGTTGGTCATGGCAGGCGTTTGAGGTCGGCGAGAGGGATTTGCAGGGCGGCGGCGTATTTGGCCAAGGTTTTGTCGGAGAGGCGTGCGAAGATGTCGGCGCGGCAGTGGCGGCGTACCTGAAAGCGGAAGAATCCGGCGGCTTGGGCGAGGCTGGCTTCTTCGTGGCGGTGGTGGTACATCCAGTAATAGAGGGGGGATTTGTCGCCGCGCAATACGGCTTGGCGCGCGGCGTCGCGTTTGGCGTCGAGGTCGGCAACGGCCTGTTCGGTGGCGTAGGATTCGTCTTGCCAGCCGGTGCTGGTCGCGGCCTGGTAGCGGCCGTTTGCGGTGGCGTAGATGATTTTCTGGTGGCCGTGGTAGCTTTTGCTGTCGTCCTGGGGGATGTCTTCGGTTTTCATGGTTGCAGGGGTGTGGCGGTGAGTTTGACGCCGAGCGCTTTCATGACGCGGGCGATAGTGTCAAAGCGCGGGCTGCTGCCCGGGCGCAGGGCTTTGTAGAGCGCTTCGCGGCCAATACCGCTGGCTTTGGCGATTTCGCTCATTCCGTGGGCACGGGCGACGATGCCGAGGGCGTGGGCGAGTTCCGCCGGGTCGTCGTCATCAAGTGCTAGTTGCAGGTAGAGGGCGATGTCTTCCGGGGTTTTCAGTTGTTCGGCCATGTCAAAGGTGGGGAGTTCGGCGATGTGAACCATGGTTATTCCTCCAGGGTGCGTGCGCGTTGTTGCGCCTGGGCGATGTCGCGCGTTTGCGTGGATTTGTCGCCACCGGCGAGCATGACGATGAGGGTATTGCCGCGTTGTACATAGTAGAGGCGATACCCCGCGCCAAAATGTTCCCGCATTTCCCAGACGCCGTCGCCCACGGGTTTGATGTCGCCAAAGATGCCGCGCGCGGCCTTGTCGAGGCGTCTCGCAAGGCGCAGACGAATCTGCGGGTCTTTGAAGGCATTGAGCCACTGATCAAATTCGGGCAGGGTTTTGACGGTGAACATGGGCGATATTGTATTCGTTCGAATACACTGGGGCAATATGATAATTTTTTACCATTATTGAGCGCTTATGTTGAGAAAATTTACCACGATGAGCGCTTGTTGGTGAGAAATTTTCTCATTACACCACTTCCAGCAGCATGAAGCAGCTGGAGAAGCGGCCGCTTTCCGGGATGTAGCAGAGGATGGTGTTGCCGCGTTTAAGTTCCTGGGTGCGCACGAGTTCTTCGAGCATGATGTAGATGGAGGCGGAGCCGGTGTTGCCTTTGGTGGCGAGGTTGGTGAACCATTTTTCCTGGGCGATGAGCAGGCCTGCGCGGGTGAGGCCGTCTGCCACTTTGTCGCGGAAAAAGCCGGAGGAGTAGTGCGGCAGGAACCAGTCGATGGCGTCGCTGTTGAGGTCGTGTTTTGCGATGAGGGTGTGCAGCGGTTTTTCCACGGTGTAGTGAATAATGTGTTCATTCAGGAGCTTGACGTCCTGTTTGATCGCCATCAGGCTTTGCGCGTCGCGTTCGCCGGGGGAGAAGCTTTTCCAGCTCGCGAATGCGCCATTGACGACGTCGCCGCCTGCGTACATGCACACCGGCATTTCATGGGCGTAGGAGAGGAGTTCTATCCAACGGATTTTGAGTGATATGCCGTGGGCATTGGGGCGATGGGAAAGGTGTACCGCGCCTGCGCCATCGGAGAGCATCCAGCGCAGGAAATCCTTGGCGAAGCCGATGTCGGGTTTGGCGTTGTCCAGTTGTTTTTGTTCGATTTCCCGGGTGAAGTTTTCGCTGCGCATGATGGCGGACGCGGCTTCGGCGGCGCAGGCGATGGCGTCCGTATGTTCACCGCTTTTCACCGCCTGATAGGCGTATTTCATTGCCGCCATGCCCGCGACGCAGACGCCTGCGAGGCTGGCCACTTCGCACGCGCCGAGTTCGGGGAGGAGGCCATGCACCATGACGCCGTGGCCGGGAAGCATTTGGTCGGGATAGGAGGTGGCACAGGCGAGAACGCCCGGCGTTTCAGAGTATTGCGTGAGGAGTTCGCGCACGGCGATGGCGGCCATGTCGGCGGTGGAATGCGTTGCTTCGCGCGTTGCCGGGTCGATGGCGTAATGGCGGCTCACGATGGCATTGCTGCGCAAAATCATGTGCTTGACCCGCGAGGGTACGCCGCCAATGTCGCCGAGAACGGCTTCCATCTCGCTGTTGCCGATTGGGGCATTGGGGAGAAAGGCGCTGATATGGTTGATGAAAACGTCTGGCATCTTATTCTCCCGAAGGGGCGCTGTAATAGGCTTTCTGCTCCCGGGTGCGGCTGCGCAGGAGCGGCGCGAAGAGGCGCTTGAGCACGGCGGAAAGGGGGACGACGGTGAGGATCATCGCGACGAGAAAGACGATGTAAAAACAGAGCAGTATCTTGCGCAATAGCGGGGAAATGCGCCCTGCCGCCATCAGCAATTTGCCCCAGAGGTAAAAGCTGCGATGGGCGATTTTCTCGCTGGCGATGAGTTTTTCGTTGATTTTTACCGCGCCCATGCCGCGAAAAAGCTGTTCATCCAATGCGTTGCCGCTGTGCAGGGCATCGGCGAGGCGCGCACCGAAACGCGCGCCGTCTGCCAGTTCTTCCTCGGCAATGCCCGCGCTCGGCAGCCACGACGCGGCTTTTTTTTGGCCGGTGAGCATCCACAGCGGGGTGGTGATGAAGCTCGCGGCGCTGGTGCATTGGTCGATTTTGACGATGTTGCCGACGAGGTGCGCGCCCGCGTTTTGCAGCAGCGTTTTCATTTTTTCCTGCGCCATCAGCCACATGTTGCGGCAGCCGATGAGGGTGATCACCGGGGTGTCGCGCAGCGCGTTTTTTGCCGCGTCACTTTGCAAAAAGGCGGTAACAGGTTGAGAAGGCGAAAGAAACCACACGGTGTAGGCGATGATGACCGCGTCGTAGCGCTCGCGTTGCAGCGCAGGCGGGACGATGGGCGCGGGTTGGAGATGCACGGTCTCGGGGAAAAGATTGAAAAAGCGAAAGAATGGCCAGGGAAAGGGAAACGGCTCGCGCGGGGCGATCACGCATTCTTCCACTACAATATCAGGACGTTGGCGCAATGGCGCGAGGAAAAACTGCACGAGGCGCGCCAATTGCCCGCTTTGCGAATAGGAAACCGCCAGCACATGGCGGCGCGAAGGCTTGTCGTCCATCAATAGATTGTTTTTACAGAAAATGGCGCGCCATTCTAAGTTTGCCTCCATACATTGTCAAATCGGCAATGTTGCGCGTGATGATGGTAAATTTTCTCACTATAAGCGCTTTGATGTGGTAAAAAACAACTATATAAAGCGCTTTAAATAGCTTATTTTTACCATTTTTAAAGAAAAAATAAAAACCTGCACAAAAAGGGGCAGGCTGCTATAATCCGCGCCCTCACCGGGAGCGTTCTTGGATTCGACGGGGATTACAAGACTCTAGGTGCATGCCGAGGATGAAAGAACCTCGTAAATCCCTTTCAAAAAAATAGTTGCAAACGACGACAACTACGCTTTGGCGGCTTAATCCCCGCTGACGTTCACCTGAAGCAGTCTGCGGCTTCAGACTGAATGACATCCCAGCAGAACCGCCGGTGGACGCGTCCGCTATCCGCCGGTTAAATCAAGCGGAATCGCGGCAAAGATGCCTGACCGTTGGCTGCCTTGCCGTTAAATCCCAATAAACGACTCTAAGCATGTAGTACCGACAGTTGAGGATTCGCGGACGGGGGTTCAAATCCCCCCGCTTCCACCATTTGCACCAATCCCGAAAGTCGCATGGCCGCAAGGCTGCGGTTTCCGGGATTTTTTCTTTTGTGACAAATCTGTATGCAGCAACTCTCTCCGCAGGAAAACGGCAGGACTGCCGTGCTTCTCGTCAATCTCGGCTCGCCCGCCGCCCCCACGCGCAAGGCCTTGCGCACTTATTTGCGCGAATTCTTGCACGATTGGCGCGTCATTGATCTGCCGCGCTGGCAGTGGTGCCCGATTCTTTACGGCATCGTGTTGAACACCCGGCCGCAGAAATCGGCGCACGCCTATGCGCAGGTGTGGCAGGAAGAGGGTGCGCCGCTTATCGTCATCACCGCGCGGCAAACGGAAAAATTGCAGGTCGCGCTTGGCGATGGCGTCATCGTCGATTACGCGATGCGTTACGGCGAGCCTTCGATTGCCTCGCGCCTGCGCGCATTGGCGGCGGCAGGCGTTTCCCGCCTTCTCGTCGTGCCGATGTATCCGCAATATGCGGATGCGACCACGGCAAGCGTTTTCGACGGCGTTGCCAAGGCTTTGAAGAAACAGCGCAATCTCCCGGAGATGCGTTTCGTGCGCGATTGGCACGACCATCCGCTGTACATCGCGGCGCTGGCGGCGAGCGTCCGCGCCCATGCCGCGACCCACGGCGAGGCGGATATGCTGCTGATTTCTTTCCACGGCGAACCGCTGCGCTACGTTGAAGAGGGCGACGATTACTTGCGCCAATGCCAGCGTACCGTGGCGCTCCTCGCCGAGGCGCTGGAACTGCCGGAAGAGCGTTACCGCCTCGTTTTCCAGTCGCGCTTTGGCAAGGAAGAATGGCTGAAACCCTATGCCGATGAAGAGATTGCGCGTTTTGCACAAAGCGGCGTCAAGCACATGAGCGTCCTTTGCCCCGGTTTTTCCGCCGACTGTCTGGAAACCCTGGAAGAAATGGCGATGGGCAACCGCGATCTCTTCCTCGAACAGGGCGGCGAGCGCTACGACTACATCCCTGCGCTTAACGACGACGACGCCCACATCGCGCTCCTCGCCGACCTCGTCGAGCGCCACATGGCAGGCTGGGAGCGCAAGCCATGAACGACGCGGCGAAAAAATCCATCCTCATCACCGGCTGCTCCAGCGGCATCGGCTACGCCGCCGCGCACACCCTGCAATCGCGCGGCTGGCAAGTCATCGCTTCGGCGCGCGACGCGGCCGACGTCGAACGCCTGAAAGCCGAAGGGCTGACCGCCGTGCAGCTCGATCTCGCCTCGCCCGACTCGATCAGCATCGCCCTCGACTGGGTGCTGAAACACACCGGCGGCCGCCTCGATGCCCTTTTCAACAACGGCGCCTTCGCCATCCCCGGCGCCGTCGAAGACCTCTCGCGCAGCGCCTTGGCTTATCAGCTCGATGCCGGACTGCTCGGCTGGCACGACCTCACCGTGCGCCTCCTGCCGGTCATGCGCCTGCAAGGCCACGGGCGCATCGTCAACAACAGCTCCGTCCTCGGCCTCGCCGCCATGCGCTATCGCGGCGCGTACTGCGCCAACAAATTCGCGCTCGAAGGCCTCTCCGACGCCCTGCGCCTTGAGCTGCGCGGCAGCGGCATCCACGTCAGCCTCATCGAACCCGGCCCCATCGCGAGCCGCTTCCGCGACAACGCCTACCGCAATTTCCGCCAGTGGATCAACGGCAACGACAGCCTGCACAAAATGCAGTACCTGAGCATGGTGCAACGCCTGCAAAGCAACAAACGCCAGCCGTTCACCCTCGAAGCCGACGCCGTGGTCAAAGCGCTCATCCACGCCATCGAATCGCCGCGCCCGAAAGCGCGCTACTACATCACCAAAGCCACCTGGCTCGTCGCCACTGCCAAACGCCTGCTGCCCACCCGCTGGATGGACGCCTTTGTCGTCAAACTGGCGGAACGCGAAAGCAAACGTTTTGAAAAGCCATAAAACGCTTGGTACACGACAAAACTTGAAAATATGCACAAAATCAACCCCTCTCCCTACGGGACTCGAAGAGCTGCGGAGCAGAGAGGGGCAGGGGTGAGGGG
>JAUNKJ010000046.1 GCA_030532785.1 Cardiobacteriaceae bacterium | reverse complement strand
AACCTTGCGCGCATTTTCGCCTTGCATACACGATTTTTTCCTCGGAAAACGGCTATACAAGAAGACTATAAACAGGCTCTGAGGGGATAAAAATGTTTACGCCACTTCAATGGTCTGAAAAATAGTTTGCTTGCTGCCTTCTCCCCAATCTTTCTCGTCCTTCGGACGAGCGGCAAAGCCACTGGGACAGCTCGCGTCAGCGAGAGTCGCCCCACAGGGGGAGGGGCTTTTGAACCGTGCTTTCAATCAAGAGAAGAGTTTTGTCGTGTACTGAGGGTATTTTTTGATTTTATTGGTGTGGGTTGGACTTTGTTTTGCCCTGCGGGCAAACGGTGAGTTTACACCCATCTACGAATCGCTGCGCGACGGTGGGCTAAAGCCCACCCTACGGTTGCTCAGTGGTAAATTTTCTCATTGCGAAGCGCTTATGGTGAGAAATTTTCTCATGATAAGCGCTTTGTGGTGGTAAAAAATCACTATTTTTGGCGTTTTTTGATTTTATTGGTGTGGGGTGGGTTTTGTTTTGCCCTGCGGGCAAACGGTGGGTTGACACCCACCCTACGAATCGCTGCGCGATGGTGGGCTAAAGCCCACCCTACGGGGCGCGGGGTGATTTTCGGGATGGCTGGTTGTCTTCGGGGCGGACGTTGCAGGCAACGTCCCTACCATCGCTGTGCGACGGTGGGTTGACACCCACCCTACGAATCGCTGCGCGATGGTGGGCTGAAGCCCACTCTGCATTTGTTTTACAGTGCGGTGGCGGCTTTCATGTCGCGGACAAAGGCGGCGAGGGTAGCGAGGCATTGCCGGTGGTCATCGAGGTGTTGTTCGATGATTTTTACGGTGGCGGAGCCGGAGATGGCGCCAGCGACGCCCATGGCGAGGGCGGCTTTGACTTGTTCGGGGCGGGCGATGCCGAAGCCCTGGAGGATGGGGGCGGCGTGGTGTGTTTTGAGTTGTGCGACGAGGGTGTCGAGGTTTTTTGCGTGGCTTTGGTTGTCGGCGCTGGTGACGCCGGCGCGGGAGACGAGGTAGACGTAGCCTTGGCTGTGTGCGGCGACGCGGGCGATGGTTTTTTCGTCAGCGTTGGGCGGGCAGATGAAGACGGGTTGTACGCGGTGGCGTTGGGCGGCGGCGATGTAGTCGGCGGCGGCCATGAGGGGGATGTCGGCGATGAGGACGGCGTCGACGCCGCTGTCGGCGCAGTGTTGGTAGAAGGTGTCCAGGCCTTGCGCGTGGATGAGGTTGGCGCAGAGGAGGAGGCTTACGGGGATGTCGGGGTAGGCGGCGCGGATGTCGGCGAGGAGCTGGAAGCAGGCGTGGGTGTTGCTGCCGGCTTGCAGGGCGCGGTGGTTTGCGGCCTGGATGACGGGGCCGTCGAGCAGTGGGTCGGAGAAGGGGAGGCCGAGTTCGAGGGCGTCGGCGCCGTTGTCGGCGAGGGTGTGGATGATGTCGCGCGAGCGCTGGAGGTCGGGGTCGCCGAGGGTGACGAAGGGGACGAAGGCGCCTTGGCGTGCGGTGGCGAGGCGGTCAAAGAGGCGGGCGAAGCGGGTGGTCATGAGTGGTTTCCTCGGGCGCTCAGGATGTTGTCTACGGTGAAGATGTCTTTGTCGCCACGGCCGGAGAGGTTGACGATGAGGAGTTGTTCTTTTTCCGGTTCGGCGGCGATGATTTTCAGGGCGTGGGCAAGGGCGTGGGCGCTTTCCAGCGCGGGGATGATGCCTTCGCGGCGCGCGAGTATTTGAAAGGCGGCAAGGGCTTCGTCGTCGGTGATGCTTTCGTATTCGGCGCGGCCGGTGGCGTGGAGGTGGGCGTGTTCGGGGCCGACGGAGGGGAAGTCGAGGCCGGCGGAGAGGCTGTAGGATTCTTCGATTTGTCCGTCGGTGTTTTGCATGAGGGGGGATTTCATGCCGAAGTAGATGCCGACTGTGCCGTGGCGCAGGGGTGCGCCGTGTTCGCCGCTGTCGATGCCTTTGCCTGCCGGTTCGATGCCGATGAGGCGCACGCCGGGTTCGTCGATGAAGTCGGCGAAGATGCCGATGGCGTTGGAGCCGCCGCCGACGGCGGCAATGATGGCGTCGGGTAGTCGCCCTTCTTTTTCAAGGATTTGGCGTTTGGTTTCTTCGCCGATCATTTTCTGGAATTCGCGGACGATGGTGGGGAAGGGGTGGGGGCCTGCGGCGGTACCGAGGAGGTAGTGGGTGCTGTCGTAGTTTGCGGACCAGTCGCGCATGGCTTCGCAGCAGGCGTCTTTCAGGGAGCAGGAGCCTTTGGCGACGGGGATGACTTCGGCGCCCATGAGCTTCATGCGGAAGACGTTGGGCGATTGGCGTTCGACGTCTTTGGCGCCCATGTAGATGCGGCAGGGGATGTCGAGCATGGCGCAGGCGAGCGCTGTGGCCACACCATGTTGCCCCGCGCCGGTTTCGGCGATGATGCGGGTCTTGCCCATGCGTTTGGCCAAGAGGATTTGCCCGAGTACCTGGTTGGTTTTGTGTGCGCCGCCGTGCAGCAGGTCTTCGCGTTTCAGGTAGAGTTTGGCTTTGCTGCCACGGGTGAGGTTGCGGCAAAGGGTCAAGGCGGTGGGGCGGCCGGCGTAGTTGGCGAGCAGATCGGCAAATTCGCGCTGGAAGGCCGGGTCTTCGCGTGCGTCGACGAAGGCTTTTTCCAGTTCGAGCAATACGGGGACGAGGATTTCCGGCACATACATGCCGCCGTAGTCGCCGAAATGGGGGGAGAGGAGGGTGTCGGTCATGGGGCGTCCTTGTGGATGGTGCGGAAGAGGGTGGCGAGTTTGCCGTGGTCTTTGATGCCGGGCGCGCTTTCCGCGCCGGAGTTGAGGTCAAGCCCGAGGCAGTTTTGCGCGAGGGCGTGGTCGATGTTGTCGGCGTTGATGCCGCCTGCGAGCATGATGCGCGCTTTGCGGTCGTGCGGGATGTGCGTCCAGTCGAAGGCGGTACCGGTGCCGCCTTGTTGTGCGCCGCGACGGCTGTCAAGCACATAGCGCTCGATATGCGGATGGTCGGGGAGGGTGATGGGTTGCGCCGCATCGGTGTCGACGCCGACGGCGCGCCAGATGTGGCAGGCGGGCGGGAGTTTGCCGCGCAGGGCGTCGATGAAGGCGGCGTCTTCGTCGCCATGCAGTTGCACGGCGAAGAGGTTGAGCGCGCGGGCGATGTCGGCAATGTGGTCAACGCTCTGGTTCTGGAAGACGCCGACAAAGGCGAGCGGCGCGGCCTGTACCAGCGCCTGCGCCTGTTCAAGCGAGACGCGGCGCGGCGAGTTTTCCGCGAAAATCAGGCCGCCGTAAAGCGCACCGGCGTCGTAGGCGGCGGCGACGTCTGCTGCGCGGGTGAGGCCGCAGACTTTGTTTTCGCCGAAGATGACGCGGCGCACGGCGTGGTTGAGATCGGCGCTGCCCATCAGGCTGCTGCCAATGAGGAAGCCGTGGGCATGGGCTTGCAATTGGTGCACCTGGCGGTGGTCGTGGATGCCGGATTCGCTGATGACGAGGCGGTCGTCGGGAATGGCGGCGGCGAGCGGCGGGGTGCGCGCGACATCAACGGAGAGGTCGTGGAGGTTGCGGTTGTTGATGCCGATGACTTTGGCGCCGAGGGCGACGGCGCGCGCGACTTCTGCCGGGGTGGAGGTTTCGGTGAGTACGCCCATGTTCAAGGCGTGGGCGAGGTCGGCGAGGGTTTGATAGGTGGCGTCATCAAGCACCGAGAGCATGAGGAGGATGGCGTCGGCCTGATGATGGCGCGCAAGCCATACCTGATAGGGATCGACGATGAAATCCTTGCACAGCACCGGCTGCGCGGCGATGGCGCGTACCCGTTGGATATAGGCGAAATCGCCCTGGAAGTATTTTTCGTCGGTGAGGACGGAGATGGCGGCGGCGTAGTGTTGGTAGACGCTGGCAATGGCGTCGAGGTCGAAATCGGCGCGGATCAGCCCCTTGGAGGGCGAGGCTTTTTTGCATTCGAGGATGAAGCAGGGGCGCTTTTCGCGAAGCGCTGCGTAGAAATCGCGGTCGGAAGGGACGACGCGGCTTTGGAATTGCGCGAGGGGGAAGGCTGTTTGTTGTTCTGCGAGCCAGTCGCGTTTGTCGAGGACGATTTGCTGGAGGATGGTGGGGGTGTTCATGGTTTGCTTGGTTTTGGATACGGGATGGGGAAGTGGATTCTTGAATAGTGGAAGTTACAAGGCTATGAAAATACGCGCATTATTGAAGGTGTTGTCGCTGCGCGGTTTTCTATAACCCCTCTCCCCAACCCCTCCCCCGTGGGGGGAGGGGCTTTTAATTCATGGCGTTGTGTAAAGTTCATTGCATAAGAATATGAATACTCAACACATATTTAGTATTGGGCAAGGCGGCTGAGGATGTCGAAGGGTTTGCCGCTGGCAAGCACGTCCAGCACTTGTTCGGCGTTGTGTTTGAGGTTGTCGTGGCCGAAGAGTTTCATGAGGAGTGCGGTGTTCATGGCGACGGCTTGCCGGTGTTCGGTTTTGCCCTTGCCTTGCAAGAGGGCGGTGATGAGGGCGGCGTTTTCCTGCGGGTTGCCGCCGCGCAGCGTTTCCAGCGGTTGGGCGGAGAAGCCGAAGTCGGCGGGGCTGAGTTCGTAGTAGTCGATGTGGCCGTCCTGCATTTCCGCGACTTGGGTTTTGCCGTGGATGGCGACTTCATCCAGGCCGCTGCCGTGGACGACGATGCTGTGTTCGCAGCCGAGGCGCGCCTTGGTTTCGGCGTAGGGTTGCAGGAGGTTTTCGGCGTAGACGCCGAGGAGTTGGCGTTTGGGGCGCGCCGGGTTGATGAGGGGGCCCAAGATGTTGAAGATGGTGCGTGTTTTCAGGGATTGGCGCACGGGGATGGCGTGTTTGAAGCCGGGGTGGTATTGCGGGGCGAAGAGGAAGCAGATGCCGATGTCGTCGAGCGCTTGCCGCGCGTTTTCCACGGGCATGGCGATGTTGACGCCAAGGGCGGTGAGCAGATCGCTGGCACCGGTTTGGCTGGAGACGCTGCGGCTGCCGTGTTTGGCGATTTTGAGGCCGAGGGCGGCGGCGGTGAGCGCGGCGGCGGTGGAGATGTTGATGGTGTTGGCACCGTCGCCGCCGGTGCCGACGATGTCGGCGAAGGGGTAGTCGGGGGCGGGGAAGGCGTGGGCGGCGTCGAGCAGCGCCATGACCGCGCCGGTGATTTCGTCGATGTGTTCGCCGCGCAGCTTGAGGGCGATGAGGACGGCGGCGAGTTGTTCGTCCGGGAGTTCGCCACGGATGATGGCGGCGAAGAGGGCGGCGGCCTGTTCTTGATTGAGGGTTTCGCGCTCGAAGAGGCGGGCGAGGATGGGGTCGATGGGCATGTTCTGTCCTTGAAACGGAAGCAGTGTATATGGTGATGATGTCGTATTTTCAGGAATGTTCAACTATTTGGATTGATGGTTTGTCGCTGCGCGATTTTTTTAACCCCTCTCCCCAACCTTTCTCGTCCTTCGGACGAGCTGGCAAGCCAGTCGCCCCGTGGGGGGAGGGGCTTTGTTCGTTGTTCTCCATCATGTCAGCGTGTTAACAGCCACTGTACGGTTTGTGCCAGCAGTTGCGAGCCGTGTACGGTGAGGATGCTTTCCGGGTGGAACTGGAAGCCGCAGATGGGCAGTTCGCGGTGGCGGAAGGCCATGACGATGCCGTTGACGTCGGCGTTGGCGATGAGGGCGTCGGGGAGGTTTTGCCCCATGAGCGAGTGGTAGCGGGCGACGGGCATGGGGTTGGGGAGGTTGGCGAACATGGCCTGGCCGTCGTGGCGGATGGCGGATACTTTGCCGTGCAGCACTTCCCCGGCGTGGACGACGCTGCCGCCGAAGGCTTCGATGAGTGCCTGGTGGCCAAGGCAGATGCCGAGGATGGGGAGGCGTCCGGCGAGGCGCTGGATGAGGGGGAGCAGGTTGCCGGCATCAGAAGGGGTGCCGGGGCCGGGGGAGAGGGCGAGGAGGGTGTCTTCGTGTTCGCGGGCGGCGTTGTCCAGCAGGTCGAGGGCGCAGTCGTTGCGGTAGATGCGCACGGTGTGGCCGAGGGTGCGGAATTGGTCGACGAGGTTGTAGGTGAAGGAGTCGAAGTTGTCGAGGAAGAGGATGTTGGCCATGGGGGTTCCTTACGCGCGGTGGGTGTGGACGATGGCGTTGATGACGGCGCGCGCCTTGTGCCGGGTTTCGTCGGCCTCGGCTTGCGGGTCGGAGTCGAGGACGGTGCCGCAGCCCGCCTGGATGTGGGCGGTGCCGTGTTGCACGAAGGCGGAGCGGATGACGATGCAGGTGTCGAAGTGGCCGTCGGAGGTGAGGTAGCCGACGGCACCGCCGTAGCTGTGGCGCTTGTGGCGCTCGCATTGGTAGATGAGCTGCATGGCGCGGATTTTCGGCGCGCCGGTCAGCGTACCCATGTTCATGCACGCCTGGTAGGCGTGGAGGGCGTCGAGTTCCGGGCGCAGTTTGCCGACGACGCGGGAGACGAGGTGCATGATGTGCGAGTAGCGGTCGACCTGCATGAGGTCGGCGACGCGGCGGCTGCCGCTTTGGCAGACGCGGGCGACGTCGTTGCGCGCGAGGTCGACGAGCATGAGGTGTTCGGCGAGTTCCTTGTGGTCGAGACGCATGTCAAGTTCGAGGCGGGCATCGAGTTCGGGGTCGATGTTGCCGTCGGCGTCAAAGCCGCGCGGGCGTGATCCGGCGATGGGGTAGATTTCCACCTGGCGGGTGTCGGGGCTGTATTTGAGCGCGCTTTCCGGGGAGGCGCCGAAGAGGGTGAAATCTTCGTCCTGCATGTAGAACATGTAGGGGCTGGGGTTGCTGCGCTTCAGTTGGCGGTAGGCGGCGAGCGGGCTGGGGCAGGCGACGGCAAAGCGGCGCGAGGGGACGATCTGGAA
This sequence comes from Cardiobacteriaceae bacterium, assembly GCA_030532785.1. Classification (GTDB taxonomy): domain Bacteria; phylum Pseudomonadota; class Gammaproteobacteria; order Cardiobacteriales; family Cardiobacteriaceae; genus JAUMXB01. Next base: position 6,848 of record JAUNKJ010000046.1, on the reverse strand, counting down.
GACGTCGCCGATGTGGATGTGGTGTTTCAAAGAGTGGATGACGGCCTTGAAGGCGTCGTCGTCGAGGCTGGCGGTGACGGCGCTGTCGGCAGGCGGCGCGGGTGCGAGCGCGGGGACGTCCTGCAATTGGCGGGCGATGGCGGCAGCGCGCTGTTGCAGCGCTTCCTGTTCACTGGCGGCGAAGCAGAAGGTTTGCAGGGTGGCGTGTTGCGTGGGGTGGTCGAGGCGCAGCAGGTGTTCGGCGAGGTAGAAGACGTAATCCGGGCAGCGCAGGCCGTCGTCTTCGAGGGTGATGTCGTCCATGGGCATGAATTGGCGCACGAGATCGTAGGCGAAAAGGCCGCCGAGGAAGACGGGGGTGGCGCTTGCGTGGTAGAGGGCATTGACCGCGCGCAGGCCGTCGAAGACGGTGGCCGCTTGCAGCTTGCTGTCTTCATCAAGCCCGTCGGCGAGCGGGGCGAAGGTGGCGTGCAGGGTGCCGCTGGCATCGTGTTCGAGGGTGGCAAGCGTTTGCAGTTGCGCGGCAAGCTGCGGCAGCACCGCCGCGCCGTTGGCGGAGAGCGCGGTGAAGCTTACGCGCGCGCCGTGGCAAGTGATTTTCAGCGCGGCGTTGATGAGGAGCAGGCTTTGCAGGCTGTTCTTGCTGCTGATTTCCGCGCTTTCCAGAAGCAGGGCGTTGGACGCGGGCGGGCAGAGCGCGGCAAACACGGCGGCAAGGTCGTGATGATAATCCACCGCTTTGCTGTGTACATGAAGATGGGGTTGTTGCATGGTGTTCCTTGATATAGTAATTTTTTCTCATCATGAAGCGCTTATTGTGAGAAATTTTCTCACAATAAGCGCTTGCTCGTGGTAAAAAACGTTCATTTTTGCCTGTTTTATAAAATCATTGCCGCAAGCCATCCGGCGAGCAGCAAGGGCAGGTTGAAATGGAGGAAGGTGGGGATGACGGTATCGCGGATGTGATCATGGCGGCCGTCGGTGTTGAGTCCCATCGTGGGGCCCAGGGTGGAATCGGAGGCGGGCGAGCCGCAATCGCCAAGCGCGCCCGCGCTGCCGATGAGCGCGATGGTGGCAAGCGGCGAGAAACCGAGTTCGAGGCAAAGCGGCACATACACGGCGGCAATGATCGGCAGGGTGGAAAACGAGCTGCCGATGCCCATGGTGATCAACAGTCCCACGAGGAGCATGACGAAGGCGGCAAGCCCTTTGCTGCCGCCAAAGAGCGCCACGGAACTTGCCACCAGCGGCGTGATTTGCCCGCTTTCGCGCACCACGGCGGCAAAGCCCTGGGCGGCAATCATGATGAAGCCGATCATCGCCATCATGCGCAAGCCGCGATTGAAAACGGCGTCGCTGTCGCGCCAATGCACCACGCCGCTCACCACGAAAATGGCGAACCCGGCAAGCGCTCCTGCCATCAGCGATCCGGCAAATATCTGCACCAGAAAGGAGACGACAATGGCGATCACGGCGACGAGGGAACGGTAGGGCGTGATGGCAGGCGTATCGCCCGTCGCCTCTTGCGGGGCGGCGGCATTGCCATAATCGCGCGGCCTGCGGTAACTCGCGGCAAGCGCGATGAGCAATCCGGCAAACATGCCAAGCGCGGGGATGAGCATCGCCTGCATGATTTGCGCGTTGGAGAAATCGATGACATCCAGCCCCGACTGGCTGATGTTGAAGAGCAGAATCTTGCGCAGGAATTGCTCGCCAAAGCCGTAGGGCAGGAACATATAAGTGGTTACCAGCCCGAACGTCATCGCGCAGGCCAGCAGACGGCGATCGACGCGCAGGCGGTCGAAAAGCGGCAACAGCGGCGGAATCAGCATGGGAATGAAGGCGATATGAATCGGCACCAGATTCTGGCTCATCACGCTCATCGCGATGATGGCGGCAATGATGCCCCATTTCAGCCAATGCGCCTCCTGCGCGCGGCCTTGGGCAAAACGCACCGCGCGCCGCGCCACTGCCTCGGGCAGGCCGGAATGAATAATCGCTGCGGCAAAGGCACCCAGCAGAATGTAGGAAAGGGCGATGCTTGCGCCGCCGGCAAGGCCTGACTCGAAAGCCTTGATCGTCGTGGCGAGGCTCATGCCGCTCAAAAGGCCGCCGGCCAGCGCGGCAATCATCAGGCTCACCACCACATGCACCCGCGCGAGCGCGAGTACCAGCATGAGGATGACGGCAACGACGATGGGATTCACCAGGCTTCTCCAGACGAAAAGACCGCACGATAAAGGCGGGCGAAGCCTTTGGCAAGACGGGCAGGCGAATTTGCGTCCGGGAAAATTTTTTGTGACAGTTCTTTCACATTTGCCAGCCGCTTTTGCTAGAATCGCGCCCTCTTTTTGGAACAGAAAACCCTCGTGAGCGACGAATCCTTGCAAACGGCGCTGTCGGCAACCTTGGCGACAGCGCTGGACGAACTGGCAGCGGCAAATGATTTGCCAGCGCTGGAGCAAGTCAAAAACACCTATTTATCGAAGAAAGGCGTTTTTGCCACCCATATGCAGATGCTCGGCAAGGCGGACGCCGCCGCGCGCCCGGCGCTGGGCAAGCTGATCAACGACGCGCGCAACACTTTGCAGCAAGCGCTGGAAGCGAAAAGCGCGCAATTGCAGGAAGCGGCGTTGCAGGCGGCATTGCAGGCGGAAACGGTGGACATCACCCTGCCGGGACGCCGCCAGGCGCAAGGCGGTCTGCATCCGGTTACGCTCACCCGGATGCGCATCGAGGACTGGTTCGCCCGCCTCGGCTTTGCCGTGGAAGAAGGGCCGGAAATCGAAGACGATTTCCACAATTTCGCCGCGCTCAACATCCCCGAGCATCATCCGGCGCGCGCCATGCAGGATACGTTTTATGTCAACGCGCACACCGTGCTGCGCACCCACACCTCCAACGTGCAAATCCGCACCCTGGAAACGCAGGCACCGCCGCTGCGCTTCATCGCCCCGGGGCGCGTCTACCGCTCCGATTCGGATGTGACCCACACCCCGATGTTCCACCAGGTGGAAGGCATGGTTATCGACAAAACCAGCACTTTCGCCGACTTGAAGGGCATCCTCATCCATTTCCTGCGCGATTTCTTCGACCGCCCCGATTTGCAGGTGCGCTTCCGCCCGTCGTTTTTTCCGTTCACCGAACCCTCGGCGGAAGTGGACATCGCCTTTTTTAAAGAAGGTGAAGACCCCCATCAGGCGAAATGGCTGGAAGTGCTGGGCTGCGGCATGGTGCATCCGCAAGTGCTCGCCAATGTCGGCATCAATCCCGAGGAATATCAGGGCTACGCCTTCGGCATGGGCATCGAGCGCCTCGCCATGCTGCGCTACGGCGTCACCGATTTGCGCATGTTCTTTGAAAACGATGTGCGCTTCCTGCGCCAGTTCCGCCAGCAAGTGTGAGGTAAGCCATGTTATTGAACAGTGAATGGTTGCAAGCCATGAGCGGCATCGCCCTCGATGCCGGTTATCTCGCCGAACGCCTGACCATGAGCGGACTGGAAGTGGACGGCATCCACACCGCAGCTCCGCCGTTTTCCGGGGTGGTGGTCGCAAAAGTCGTTGAACTGGCAGCGCATCCCGATGCCGACAAATTGCGCGTTGCCACCGTTGACGCCGGCACGGGTGAGATGCTGCAAATCGTCTGCGGCGCGCCCAATGTGGCCAAGGGCGTCAAGGTACCGGCGGCGCTGACCGGCGCGGTACTTCCGGGCGATGTCAAAATCAGGCGCTCCAAGCTGCGCGGGGTGGAATCGCAGGGCATGTTGTGTTCGGCAAAAGAACTGGGCATTGATGATGATGCCTCCGGCCTCCTCATCCTCCCCGCAGACGCGCCGCTCGGCGTCAACATCCGCGACTATCTGCGCCTCGATGATGTCATTATTGATATTGACTTGACCCCCAACCGTGCCGACTGTTTTTCCATGCGCGGCCTTGCCCGCGAAATCAGCGTTATTTGCGCGGAAAAACTGGGCGATTACCGCTACCAGCCTGCGGAAATTGCCGCCGTGCCCGCGCAAAGCGCTGCCACGGTCAACATCGACAACCGCGCGCCGCAAAGCTGCCCGCAATACCTCGCGCGCCGCATCGACAATGTGGACGCGAGCCGTCCGACGCCCGCGCACATCGTTGCAAGGCTGGAGCGCGCCGGGGTACGCAGCCACGACGCCATCGTCGACATCACCAACTACGTCATGCTCGAACTCGGCACGCCGATGCACGCCTTCGATGCCGACAAAATCGCAGGCGGCATCGTCATCCGCGACGCGCGCGACGGCGAAACCCTGGCGCTTTTGAACGACAGCACCGCGACGCTCGCGGGCGATGTCCTCGTCATTGCCGACGAGGAAAAAGCGCTGGCGCTCGCAGGCGTCATGGGCGGGGCGGAAAGCGCCTGTTCGCCCGAAACGCGCAACATCCTCCTTGAAGCCGCATGGTTCGACCCGGTACGCATTGCCGGCAAGACACGGCGCTTCGGCCTTGCCAGTGACAGCGCCCAGCGCTTCGAACGCGGCGTGGATTACACCCTGCAACGCGCCGCCATGGAATACGCCACCCGCCTGATCCTCGACATCTGCGGCGGCGACGCCAGTGCCATCTTTGCCGATGAACACGCGGATTTCTTGCCCAAACGCGAACACATCACCCTCGACCACGCCGCCATTGGTAAACGCCTTGGCCGCGACTATGCCGCAGACGCAGTGGTGGACATGTTCACCCGCTCCGGCTTTGCGGTAGAACGTGACGGCAACCGTTATCACGTTACCGCGCCGCCGTGGCGCTTCGACATTGCGATTGCCGAAGACCTCATCGAAGAAGTGGCGCGCATCGACGGCTACGCCCACATCGAAGCCGTCTCGCCCAGCCTCCACGCCGTAAGCGGTGGCAAAGACGACGTCCTGCGCCGCGTGCGCGCAATGCTCGTCGCCGCAGGTTTTCAGGAAGCCATCACCTACAGCTTTACCGACCGCGCCACGCACCACGCCTTCTTTGCCGACGCCCCCGTCATTGCCCTGCAAAACCCGATCAGCCAGCAACTCGCGGAAATGCGCCTCGGCCTCATCCCCGGCCTTGCCAACACCGCCATCTACAACCGCAACCGCCAACAAAGCGAACTGCGCCTCTTTGAAATCGGCCGCGTCTTCCTCCCCGACGCCAGTGGCGACATCGGCAAAGCCGCGCAACCGCTGCGCGTCGCCGCCCTCATGCACGGCAACGCCGCGAGCGAACAATGGAACCACGAACGCCGCGCCCTCGACTTCTTCGACATCAAAGGCGTGCTGGAAAACCTCTTTGACGGCAGAGACCTGCAATTCGTGCGCAGCGCTTGCCCCTATCTGCACCCGGGACAAGGTGCCGACGTGCTGCTCGACGGCCGCGCCATCGGCGTCATCGGCGCATTGCACCCGACAGTCACGCAAACGCTCGGCTTCAAAGGCAAAACCCTGTGGGCATTTGACATCGACGCCGACGCCTTTGCCCTGCCCGCCACCGCGCAATACCGCGCCATCGGCAAATTCCCCGCCGTGCGCCGCGATCTCGCGCTGGTGCTTAACGACACCATCCCCGCGCAAGCCATTGTCGACGCGGCAAAAACCGCCCTCGGTGAACGCTGCCGCGAACTGTTCTGCTTCGACCTTTTCGCCGGCGACAGCCTCGGCGCGGGCAAAAAATCCCTCGCCTTCGGCATTATTCTCCAAGATGAAGAAAAAACATTGCAGGATGAAGAAGTTGAAGGTATGATTGCCAACCTGTTAACAACATTGCAAAGCCAATTTGGCGCAGAACTAAGGTGATACCCATGACATTGACCAAAGCCGACATCGTTGAATCCATCATTGCCCAAGTGGGCCTGCCCCGCCCGGAAGCCCGGCAAATGGTGGACGACCTCTTCGAAGAAATCCGCGCCTGCCTCGCAGCAGGCGAAGCCGTCAAACTCTCCGGCTTCGGCAACTTCGAACTGCGCGACAAAAAAGAGCGCCCGGGCCGCAACCCGAAAACCGGCAAGGAAATCCCCATCACCGCGCGCCGCGTTGTGAGCTTCAAAGCCGGACAAAAACTGAAAGCGCGCGTGGCGGAAAGCAAACCGCGCTAAGCGAAAACCACCATCCCATCCCCGCCCCGGCGGGGATTTTTATTGCTGCTTTCCCAAAAAACATCCAGACCGTAGGTTGGTGGTGCATTTCGGCAAGCTCAATAACCGTGCGCAGCACGAACCCCAACATTCTAGGGGCTGTTGATAATTCAGAATCTGATGAGATGAACTTCAAATAAAGCAACGGACTAAAGCCCCTCTCCCGTGGGACTCGAAGAGCTCGCGCAGCGAGATTGGGGTTGGGGTGAGGGCAGAAACAAGGCTTTCCACATCTTTTATAGCCTTTAATATTTCAATACATTTTTAAGCCTTGTAAATTTCCCCCACGAAATGTCAACAGGCCCTAGGATTCATGATGTTGAGGTTCGCCTGACGGCTCACTACCAACCTGCATCTCCGTTCTGTTTCTTGTTGATTTGGCGATATGCGTGAGAAATTTTCTCATTATGAAGCGCTTGTAGTGAGAAAATTTCTCACGATAAGCGCTTTATGATGGTAAATAATCACTATTTTTGGTATTTTTATAAAATTGTAGAATAGCCATTCGGATAACGCGTTGGATGACGCGCCGTAGGGTGGGCTTTAGCCCACCGTCGCGAAGCGATGGCAGGGACGTTGCCTGCAACGTCCGTGGTAAAAGATACGGTGATTGTAGGCTGGGTTAGCGGCAATGCCGCGTAACCCAGCGCGATGTGGGCAATATAGCGGGGCCCCCGAAAAATGGCATAGACAACCCTTTGAATAAAGCCCTT
>JAUNKJ010000045.1 GCA_030532785.1 Cardiobacteriaceae bacterium | reverse complement strand
ATTTTGCCGCCGAGTGGGATGACGCTTACGTTCCGCTTCTTGCCATGAGTGATGCCGGGGAAAAACCGCTTGAGGGATCGCTGCTTAGCGCGCAAATCGGCAAAGGACGCCACACCCACACCGCACTGGTCCTGCACCACCAGCTCGACAAACTCACCCCCGGCGCCTTCCGCCTGATGGCCAACCTGCTGCAAGGCGCGCATGAAGCGCAGGCAAACAAATCATAAAGTGGATAAAAATAGTGTTTTTTACCATCATGAGGCGCTTACTGTGAGAAAATTTATCATGATAAGCGCTTTGTGATGAGAAAATTTCCCACGATGCGGTAGGGTGGGCTTTAGCCCACCGTGTCGGTCATTTATGCCCGACCTCGCTGATGAATCGTCGATGAGTGTCAGCCCATGCGGTTTGCGATGTTCCATTTCCGCATAGGCTTGTGCTTATTTCATGATAAAAATCATAAATTCGATAAAAATGATGGTTTTTTTGTTATTATGAAGTGTAATGCACTGTATTTTCTTAATATAATTGCTTAGTTGTGAGAAAAAATTACTATATCTTTGGCTTTGTTCTGCGGGTAAAACGTATCGGGCCGGTTACGAATCCACTTTTAACGCCGCCAATCCTGCTTGTAACCACCCGCCATCCGCGGGCAAATCAATGGTTGCGCACTGGTTGAAACGGGCGAAGGCGGCGAGCGCTGCAGCAACGGGTTTGGTGAGGCTTTCCAGCGGCGGGGCGTCGTTTTCCACATGGCATTGCAGCACTTGCAGGCGCTGTTCGCGGCGGTGCGCCTTGCAGTCCAGGCGGGCGACGAAGCGTTCGCCGCACAGCACCGGCAGGGCGAAGTAGCCGTATTGCCGTTTCGCCGCAGGCAGATAGCATTCGAGGCGGTAGTCGAAGGCAAACAGTTGGGCGAGGCGCTGGCGGTGGATGACGAGGTTGTCGAAGGGCGAGAGGATATGCGCGCGGCGCGGGGCAGCGGGGGTTTCCCCGGCATCGCGCGGCATCCAGTAGCCGCAAAGGCCTGGCGCGGCAATGAGGTCGCCGTTTGCCATGCGTTCGCGGAGAAGGCGCTCGACCGCTTTTTTCACCGCCTTGTCGCTTTGCAGGTGCAGCACTTGCGCGGCGCTCACGATGCCGTGGGCGCGCAGGGTGCCGTCGAGGAGATAGGCGGCGTATTCGTCTGTGTCCGGGGTGCGGGTATCGACGTCGCGTGGCAGTACGCGCTCGGTGAGGTCGTAGATTTTTTCCATGCCGTCGCGGGCGCAAATCATCAGGTCGCCCTGGAGGAAGAGCTTGTCGAGGGCGCGGCGCGCCGGTTGCCAGTCCCACCAGTTGCCGCTTTTGCCGGTATCCGCGCGTTCGAGATCGCGCAGGCGCGAGGCGCCGCGTTCGCGGATTTGCGCGAGGAGGTTTTCCGCCAGGTGCTTGTCGATATCGGCATACCACGGGTGGCCGCTCGCGCGGATGCGCTGCATGCGCACGGTGGCGAAGCGGTAGTCGCGCATGGGCAGGTAGGCGGCGGCGTGCGCCCAGTGTTCGAAGATTTTTCCCTGCGCAAGCAGCTGGTTCAAATGCGCCGGCTGGTAGTCGGGGTTGCGCGTCCACAGCACATGGTGATGCGCGCGTTCGACCACGGCGATGGTGTCGATTTGCACATAGCCAAGATGCTCGATGGCGCGCAGGGTGGCGGCGAGGCCGCGCGCGAAAGGGCGCTTTTTATCAAGCCCCTGGCAGTGCAGGGCGAGGCGGCGGTGGTGGGTGTTGCTGTTTTTCATGTTTTGTTGATTTATGGTTGTTTTTTACCATGATGAAGTGCTTTATGTGAGAAAATTTATCACGACAAGCGCTTAATGATGAGAAAATTTCTCATTTTGTTGTTGGGCGGCAATTTATCGTGGGCAACATCGCTGTTGCCGCGAAAAATTGCTATTATTGCCGCCTTTCATTTTGCCGGGAATCCCCATGCCTATCCGTAAACCTGCTCTTGCTTTTTCGGCGTTGGCCGCCGCGTTGTTGGCCGCTTCTGCCCATGCCGCGCCTTTTGTGATCAAGGATATACGCATCGAGGGCTTGCAGCGGGTGTCATCGGGATCGGTGTTCAGCTATTTGCCGTTGCAGCCGGGGCAGCGTTTTGATGTGGCGGAAGGGCAGGCGGCGATTGCCGCGCTGTATGCCTCGGAACTGTTTGCCGATATCCGCCTGCGTCAGGATGGCAATGATCTGGTGATCATTGTCGAGGAATTTCCGGTGATTGCCGAGATCAATGTCAACGGCAACCGCGAGATCAAGAATGATGACCTGCGCAGCGCGATGAGTACGCTCGGCCTCGTCGAGGGGCAGAGTTTCAACCCCGCGAAATTGAACGCGCTCACCGCCGAACTCACCAACCAGTACCAGACGCGCAGCAAGTACGCCGTTGAAATCAAGCCGGAAGTGCGCACTTTGCCGCGCGGGCGCGTCGCCATTGATTTCAATATTTCCGAAGGACGCTCGGCGCGCATTCAGGAAATCGCCTTTGTCGGCAACAAGGTCTACAGCGACGACACCCTGCGCGGCCTCCTCGATACCGATACGCCACGTTGGCATTCTTTCCTCAGCAAATCAGACCAGTACAACCCGGAAAAGGTCGCCGCCGATCTGGAGCGCCTCAGCGGTTTTTATGAAAACCGTGGTTTTCTCGATTTTAAAATCGTCGACAGCAATGTGGCGCTTTCTGCCGACCGCCAGGCGCTCACCTGGACGATCAGCATCGACGAAGGCCCGCTTTACATGGTCAAGGGCTATGACTTGAGCGGCGATACCGTGGTGCCGCGCGAGGTGCTGGAAGGGCTGGTCGCCATCGAACCCGGTGCGATTTACCGCCGCGACGATGTGAGCAAGACCATCGAAGCGCTGCGCGTGCGTTTGGCGGACGAGGGCTATGCCCAGGCCGATGTCGCCATCATCCCCGATGTCGACCATCTGACGCGGCAAATCCATTTCGATGTCAACATCCGCCCGGGGCAGAAAACCTATGTGCGGCAAATCAATTTCGCCGGCAACGAAAAAACCTATGACCGCGTGCTGCGCCGCGAGCTGCGCCAACAGGAAGCCAGCCCTTATTCCAGCTCCGACATCGCCCGTGGCGAAGAGCGCATCCAGCGCCTGCCGCAAGTGGCGAAGCTCGACAAGCAAATCGTGCCGGTGGAAGGCAGCGATGACCAGGTGGACATCAATTACACCATCAAGGAACAAAGCACCAGCTACATTCAGGGCGGCGTTGGCTACGGGCAGAGCAGCGGCGCGCTCTTCAACATCGAATACACCGACGACAACTTCTTCGGCACCGGCAACCGCCTCGGCGTCGCCTTTGGCAAAAGTTCCTCCACGGAAAAATACGGCTTCAACTTCACCGACCCGTATTTCACCGCCGACGGCATCAGCCTCGACTACAACCTCTACTACGAAAAATACAATTTCGACAAGGAAGACCTCTCCGACTGGGCGTCCGACAACATGGGCGCGCTTCTGACCTTTGGCTATCCGCTTTCCGAATACCAGACCTTCTATTTCGGCGGCGGCTATCGCGGGGTGAAAATCCAGCTCGGCGACGAAGTGGCGAGCGAAATCCGCGATTATGTGGCGAAAAACGGGCGCAAATATCACGAAGGCGTCTTGACCCTCTCGTGGCTGCGCGACACCACCAACCACGCCCACTTCCCCACCAAGGGCGCGAGCCACCGCATCAGCGGCGAATTCACCATCCCCGGCTCGGACGACACCTACTACAAACTCGGCTACAAAAACCGCACCTATTTCAACGCCGCCAACGAATCGCTCATCATCGGCCTCAAGGGAGACATCAACCTCGGCGGCGGCTTTGGCGACAACGACAGCCTGCCGTTTTACCGCAAATATTACGCGGGCGGCATCAACACCGTGCGCGGCTTCGAGCACAACTCCCTCGGCCCGAAATACAAAAATGGCGACACCGCAGGCGGCGATTTCCGCGTCAACGGCAGCGTGGAAATGATGGTGCCGCTCGGCAAGCTCGGGCGCGAATCCAATCTGCGCCTCGGCACTTTTGTCGATGTCGGCAACGTCTACGCGCGCCCGAAAGACTTCGACGCCGGCGAGCTGCGCTACTCTGCCGGTCTCTTCCTGCAATGGATGTCGCCCATCGGCCCGCTCAACCTCAGCTACGGCTTCCCGCTCAACAAGAAAGACGGCGACAAGACCGAGAAATTCCAGTTCACCCTCGGAACCACGCTCTGATCCTGAAGCCATGAACTGCAAGCAACGCCGCGAATCCAAACCCCTCTCCCTTGAGGGAGAAGGGGGAATGAACCGTCGCGCAGCGGCAAAATCTTCCCGGCTCCCAAAGTCTTTCCCAATCCCCGGATATGTGGCGAAAGCCTTTGCCGCCGTGCTTTTCGCCCTGAATGGCGCGGCATTCGCGCAATTGCCGCCCGACAGTGAAGCAGCGCTCGCCGCCGAGGCCGCCGAAAACCTGCCGCGCGTAACCCTTGGCGCGCAGCGCGACCTCAAGCTCGGCTTCGTCAACTTCCGTCGCATCATGCTGGAAATCCCCCAGCTCACCGATATGCGGCAAACGCTGGAAAACGAATTCCGCGCCGAAGAAGCGCGCCTGCAAAGCGAGCAGCAAGCGCTCGCCAATCTGGAAACGCAGCTTGCGAAAATGGAGCGCAACGACGCCTACATCGCCTTTGAAAAACAGGTCATTGCCAAGCGCCGCGACGTCGCGCGCCAGGAGGCAGGCCTGCGCGACGGCTACAGCGTGCGCCGCAACGAAGAAATGGCGAAGCTGCAAAGCGTGGTCGCCGACGAAATCGTTTCCCTGGCCAAGGAAGAAGGCTACGACATCATCCTGAACGACATCGGCGTCGTCTACGTCAGCGAAGGCGCGGACGTGACCGGTGCCGTCATCCAACGCCTGCAAAACCGGAGCCGCTGAATGATCACCCTGCAACAACTGGCCGCGCGCTTCGGCGGCGACGTCCATGGCGACGCCAACCTTGACATCCGTGGCGTCGGCACCCTCAAGGATGGGCAACCCGGCGAAATCGGCTTTTTGGCAGAGCGCGGCTACGAAAAATATCTGGCAGACAGCGCACTCTCTGCCGTTATCGTCGGCAAGGCGCACGACAACAGCCGCGCCGCGCAATGGATTGTGGCGGACGTGAAAAAAACCTGGCGGCAAGTGTGCGACCTCTTCGCCCCCGCCTTGCCCGAAGCGGAAATCTCCGCGCAGGCGCTCATCGACCCCGCCGCGCGCATCGCGGAAGGCGTTGCCATCGGCGCGGGTGCGAGCATCGGCGCGGATGCCGTCATCGGCAAGGGCAGCCGCATCGGCGCGAACGTGACGATAGAAGCGGGCGTCGTCCTCGGCGAAGACTGCCGCATCGCCGCCGGGGCGCGCATTTTGCAGGGCAGCCACTTGGGCAAGCGCGTGATGGTTGACGCCAACGCCGTCATCGGCTCGCGCGGCTTTGGCCTCAATTTGGAAGACGGGCGCTGGCAGCCCATCGCCCAATTGGGCGGCGTCGTCATCGGCGATGACGTGGAAATCGGCGCCTGCACCACCATCGATCGCGGCGCGGTGCGCGACACCGTGATCGGCGAAGGCGCCAAACTCGACAACCACATCCAGGTCGGCCACAACGTCGTGATCGGCGCGCACTGCATCTTCGCGGGATCGACCGTCATCGCCGGCTCCGTTACCTTCGGCAAATACTGCGTCGTCGGCGGTGCCAGCGTCTTCGCCGGCCACATCAGCATCTGCGACGGCGCACAATTCACCGGCCACTCGTCGGTAAGCAAATCCATCAGCAAAGCAGACACCTACTCCTCGGCGCTCACCATCATGCCCATCCGTGACTGGAAGCGCTTCGTTGCCAAAATCCGCCTCTTCGGGAAAGAAAAATGACAGAAAACCACGCCATCATGGACATTGAAGACATCCGCCGCTATTTGCCGCACCGCTATCCGTTTTTGCTCATCGACCGCATCGTCGACGTCGAAGCCGGCAGCCACATCCGCGCGCTGAAAAACGTCTCCGCCAACGAACCCTTCTTCCAGGGACACTTCCCCGGCAAGGCGGTGATGCCCGGCGTGCTCGTCATCGAAGCGATGGCGCAGGCTGCGGGCATTTTGGGGGTGAAAAGCGGCAAAAAGGAAATGGGGCTGCCGGACGAACCGGAAGAAGACGGCATCTACTTCTTCGTCGGCATCGACAAGGCGCGCTTCCGCAAAACCGTCGTCCCCGGCGACCAACTCGTGCTTGACGTCAAACTCGTGCGCTCGCGGCGCGGCATCTGGTCATTTGAAGCCAAGGCCAGCGTGGACGGCAAAACCGTATGCGAAGCCGACATCATGTGCACCGCTGCGGGCAAGGGTGATGCCTGACGGATATTCATAAAAACCGTAAAAATGGTGGTTTTTTACCATCATGAAGCGCTTTTGGTGAGAAAATTTATCACGATAAGCGCTTATGGATGAGAAAAAACTACTATCCAATTGCGACAAATCAATAACTGCAAGGTGGGCATCAACCCACCGGCAAAACACGAAAAAATCTGCGTTTTGTGTGAACAGCGCTCAGGCAGCCCCGGCCTGTCGGCGTTACAATAGCAGCCCCTTTCGACGAGGACGCATCATGACCACCGTAACCCTGGATGATGAACTGTACCGCCGCGCGCAAAAAATGCTCGACCAGCCGGTAAGCGCCGAGGTGCTGGTTAGCGAAGCGCTGGAAACCTTTATCCGCCTGCGTGCCGCACAACGTCTGGCAGCCTTGGGCGGCAGCCAGCCGGAGATGCACGATATTCCCCGGTACCTTCAATATTCGTTTGAAAAATAATTTTTAAAGGGAGATAAATATGGATCACGCCATTCCTTTGCAAGGAGCTTGGAAAGCAGGATGGGCGATTGCACTTCATACCATCAGTAGCACAATGCGTTCAGATGGCTCATTCGAAAATGAATACACTAACTTGGGCTGGGCGCTGAATCAGTTCAAATATCATAATGATCGTAGCCAATTGGATTACTTGGCAGGTGCCATGATTTTTCTTTTGAAGACTCGAATGGTGACGCCATACATACATGTCATTATCCCAACTCCTGCTTCTAAGCAGCGAGAATATCAGCCTGTCTATGAATTGGCACGAATTGTGGGGGGGTATTAAAAAGCCGGTCGATTTTAACTTCATTACAAAAATAAAGCAAACTCAACCTATAAAAGAAATTGAGGATTTCGAAGAGCGTCGGGAAATTTTGAGAGGCGCTTTTGCAGTAAAAGATGAGAATACTTATCGAGGAAAGAAAATATTACTCATAGATGATTTGTATCGTTCGGGGACTACTTTAAATGAAGTGACAAAAACATTATATGAGAAAGCACATGTTAATAATGTTTACGTTGCTGTCTTGACGAAAACGAGGGTAAATCGATGACCAAGAAAGTATTTATTTCCGGATCTATCAATATAAAAGTATTGCCGTGTGAAGTGACTAAATCATTGTATAATATCATAAATAATGGTTTGCTTGTGCTTGTTGGTGATGCGGAGGGGATAGATTTTGCTGTACAAAAATTTTTCCAGAAGCATTCATATAACAATGTTACTGTGTATTCTATATACAAAAGACCTAGGAATATTGCGTCTCAAAATTTTGCAAAAAAAATTGTTGATGTGGATTTGACAATAAAGAGTGAGAGAGAGAAGCAGACTCGGAAAGATTATGTAATGACGGAAGATAGTGATTTTAGTTTGGTGGTATGGGATGGTGAAAGTAGTGGATCCTACGAAAATATCATTAGATCAATAAAAAGTAAGAAAGGGGTAAAGGTGTTTCTTAAGAATCAAGGAGACTTTCATCAAGTTGAAAAAGGAAAAGTTACTATTCCTGAAATTGAATCTATTTATAGGGATAATAATGGCTTTGAGGCTAGGGAAGTTGTTGATATCTTGCGTGAGGATAAGATAGTTGTTGAAGCTACAAAAGATGTGAGATCTTTTAATAAGTTTCTGGTAGAAAAAAATATTATTCAGAAAAATGATAGCGGAGTATATGTTCCTGTGGAGCATAATGAAGCTCATTTCGTGGTTAGAAAATATAGAGGGAAAATTTCTGGATTGCGTTATAAAAATGAGTTTATAGTTTATATCACCGAAACATTCTTCAGGACTTGCTCAAAAAATGTTGGAGAGCAAACGACTCTTTTTTCAGAGGAATAAAATATTTAATCACATACCGTATTTTGGAATAAAATTTTTGTGACAAGAAATTGTTTCGTCTAATTGCAAAAGTAAACCTGAGGCTGCCATGATTCATCCTACTGCCATTATCGACCCCAAAGCGGAAATTGATGCGGACGTCAGCATCGGTGCCTATAGCGTCATTGGCGCGAACGTGCATATTGGTGCGGGCACGGTTGTCGGGCCGCATGTGGTCATCGACGGCCCCACGCGCATCGGCAAGAACAACCGCATTTTCCAGTTCGCTTCACTCGGCGCGGAGCCGCAGGATAAAAAATACGGCGGCGAGGAAACGTGGCTCGAAATCGGCGACGGCAACACCATCCGCGAATTCGTCACCTTCAACCGTGGCACCGTGCAGGATGCGGGGGCGACGCGTCTTGGCGACGACAACTGGATCATGGCCTATTGCCATCTGGCGCACGATTGCCAGGTCGGCAGCCACACCGTGTTCGCCAACAACGCCTCGCTCGCAGGCCATGTGCGTATCGATGATTACGTCATTCTCGGCGGCTACGCCCTCGTCTACCAGTTCGTGCACATCGGCGAATACAGCATGATCGCCTTCTCCGCCGGGGTGAAACAGAATGTGCCGCCGTTTTCCACCGTGGCGGGGATGCCGGCAAAAGCGGCGGGCATCAATGCCGAAGGGCTGCGGCGCAACGGCTTTTCCGCCGCCGATATCGCCGTGATCAAGCAATGCCACCGCCACCTTTATCAGGAAAACCTGCTGCTCGCGGAAGCGCGCGACAAGATCAACGCGCTCGCCAGCGAATCGCAGGCGGCGCGGAAGATTGCCGATTTTCTGCGCGAAACCGGCAAGCGCGGGTTGATTCGCTGATGACGCCGGATGCCGCGCCCATCGTGGCACTGCTGCGCGACCGCGTGCCGGATTTGCTCGCTGTCTATGCCTTCGGCAGCCGGATCAACGGCACGGCCAATGCCGCGAGCGATCTTGATTTGGCTGTCTTGGTAGCGGGTTATGCCGATCCGTTGCAGCTTTTTGCGCTTGCCGGAGAGGTGGCGGATATTGCTGGCTGCGAGGTGGATTTGCTTGATTTGCGCGCGGCATCGACGGTGATGCAGGCGCAGGTGCTGCAAGGCGAGCGCTGGTGGGCGAAGGATGTGTCCGCCGGGTTGTTCGAGGCGATGGTGCTGTCGGAAAAAGCGGAGCTGGATGAATGCTATGTGACAGAGGAGGCGAGCGTGGATGACGTGTTGCGCAGCAAAAAAGCGATCATTGAATATTGTGTGGCGCGGGCGCGTGAGGAATATGCGGCCAGCGATGATTTTGCCCATGACTATACCCGCCAGGATGCGGCATTGTTCAATGTACAACGTGCCTGCGACGCGGCCATCGACATGGGGAAACATTTGCTGCGCCGGGAAAAACTCGGTATCCCGCAAGGTTCGCGCGATGTGTTTACCCTGCTGGAACAGGCAGGGTGGCTGGATGCGGCGCTTGCCGATGTCCTGAAGCGCATGGTCGGCTTCCGCAATATTGCCGTACACAATTATCAGGCGTTGGAGATGCCGATTGTGGAGGCGGTGATTACCCGGCATCTCGATGATTTTCTGCAATTCAGCGAGCGGGTGTTGATGCGGGATTTGCGATAGCCACAGTGGACATAGGGTTGTTGCACAAAAGCAGGATGGACGCAGGTTCATCCTGCTTTTTTAATCTGAATTCGGGATAAGGGAAGTAGATATATCCACTGATATGGCGTTGTTCCTCAATCAGTTCCTTCCCCGCCTACGGGGGACTCTCGCTGCGCGAGCTGTTCCAGATTTTTTATGGCTATGAAATGAAAACTTCGTTTTCAACACCCCCACCCTGTCCCTCCCCCGCAAGCAGGGGAGGGTAATGAGTTGTCATTTCATAGAAAATTTTGAAGATTCGTTCAGGAATGGCTTCGTTCTTATCTCGAACTCAGGTTTTTTAATGCGGCAAATGCGCACGCACGAGGCTGAGGGCGGTGCGTTCCGCGTCGGGGGCGAGGGGGTCTATGAAGTGGGGGTTGAGGGTGCGGCCGAGGCGGTTGCGCATCCAGGTGATTTGTCTTTTCGCGAGTTGGCGGGTGGCGATGATGCCAAGTTCGATGGCTTCGTCGAGGGTGGTGGCGCCGTCCAGGTGTTGCCAGAGTTGGCGGTAGCCGACGCTGCGCATGGAGGGGTGGGCAGCGGTGAGTTGCGGGCGGGCGCGCAGGGTGCGGACTTCGTCGAGGAAGCCTTGTTGCATCATGGTGTGGAAGCGCTGGGCGATGCGTTGGTGGAGGAGGGTGCGCTCGGGGAGTAGCGCCAGGGTGAGGGTGTGCCATGGCGGGGCGTGTTGGCTTTGCGCGGCGTAGAGTTGGCTTGGGGTTTTGCCGGTAAGACGCAGGAGTTCGTGGGCGCGCAGGAGGCGTTGCGGGTCGTTGGTGTGGATGCGGGCGGCGCTTTCTGGGTCGAGGGCGGCGAGTTCGGCGTGGAGGACGGCGGGGCCTTCGTGTTGCCAGCGGGTTTCGAGTTCGGCGCGTAGCGCCGGGTCGGCGGCGGGGAGGTCGGCAAGGCCGGCGAAGAGGGCGTTGTAGTAGAGCATGGTGCCGCCAGCGAGGAGGGGGATGCGGTTGCGGGCGTGGATGGTGTTGATGAGGCGGGTGACGTCGCGTTGGCATTCGCCGGCGCTGTAGCGGGCTTCGGGGGGGAGGATGTCGATGAGGTGGTGCGGGTAGCGCTCAAGGAAGGCGCGGTCGGGTTTGGCGCTGCCGATGTCGAGGCCTTGGTAGATTTGCGCGGAGTCGATGCTGATGATGTCGACGGGGAGGGTGTCGTAAAGGGCGCAGGCGAGGTCGGTTTTGCCGGAGGCGGTGGGGCCGATGAGGCAGATGACGGGTTTTTTCATATTTTGATTAGAAATAGTGATTTTTTACCATATAGAAGCGCTTTGGGTGAGAAATTTTTGCATGGTGGGGACGTGGCATGCTACGTCCCTACCATCGCTGCGCGATACCGCATGGGCTTACGCCCATCCTACGGCGCTACGGTTTGTTCGATGTTTTTATACGGGGCGGACGGGGATGCCGTGGGCGGCGAGGTGGGCTTTGGCCTGGGCGATGCTGTATTCGCCGAAGTGGAAGATGCTGGCGGCAAGGACGGCGTCGCAGCCGCCCTGGAGGATGCCTTCGACGAGGTGGTCGAGGGTGCCGACGCCGCCGGAGGCGATGACGGGGATGTTGATGCGGGTGGTGATTTCGCGCAGCAATGCGTTATCAAAGCCGGTTTTGGTGCCGTCGCGGTCCATGCTGGTGACGAGGAGTTCGCCTGCGCCGTAATTTGCCATTTTTTCCGCCCAGGCGATGGCGTCGAGGTCGGTTTCCTTGCGTCCGCCGTGGGTGAAGATGCGCCACTGTCCGGGGGCGGTTTGTTTGGCGTCGATGGCGACGACGATGCATTGGTCGCCAAAGTGGGCGGCGGCTTCCTGCACGAATTCGGGGTTTTTTACGGCGGCGCTGTTGATGGCGATTTTGTCGGCACCGGCGTTCAAGAGGTTGCGGATGTCTTGCAGGGTGCGCACGCCGCCGCCGACGGTGAGCGGGATGAAGATGTCGCCCGCGACTTTTTCGACCATGTGCAGGGTGGTGTCGCGGGCGTCAGAGGTGGCGGTGATGTCGAGGAAGGTGATTTCGTCGGCACCTTCGTCGTTGTAGCGGCGCGCGGTTTCGACGGGGTCGCCGGCGTCGCGGATGTTGATGAAGTTGGTGCCTTTGACGACGCGGCCGTTGTCAACGTCGAGGCAGGGGATGATGCGTTTGGCGAGGGTCATGGGCGTAGCCAGTGGTGGAGGAAGCGGTCGAGCCAGGCGCGGATGGCGGGGGTGAGTTTTTCGCAGTAGCGCCATTGGGCGCGCACGGTTTGCGCGCCGGGGTGGGCGAGTTCTTCGCCGTCGCGGTTGTGCCAGCCGGCGATTTGGATGGGGGTGGCTTCGGGGTGGAACTGGAAGCCGTAGACGCGAGTGCCAAGGCGGAAGGCCTGGTTGGGGAAGTGGTCGCTGGCGGCGAGTTTGACGGCTCCGTCGGGGAGGGTGAAGCCTTCGTTGTGCCATTGGAAGAAGCGCTGCGGGGCGTCGGCGAAGATGTCGTCGTGGCCGTCGACGGTGGGGTAGACGGGGTGGTAGCCGATTTCGGTGATGCGTTCCTGGTGGCGGGTGACGAGGCCACCGTGCGCCATGGCGAGGAGTTGTGCGCCGAGGCAGATGCCGAGGAAGGGTTTGTCGGCGTCGGCGCAGGCGCGTATCCACAGGAGTTCGTCGAGTAGCGCCGGGAGTTCGGCGCTGTCGTTGGCGCTCATTTTGCCGCCGAAGACGATGGCGGCGTCGTAGTCGTCAAAGGCGGGGAGCGCGCAGCCGTTCAGGGGGCAGCGAATGTCGAGGGTGTGGCCGGCGGCGGTGAGGAGTTCACCGATGAGGCCGGTGCTGCCTTGCGGGTTGTGGAGGATGATGGCGATGCGTTTGCCGCTCATGATGCGATGTGTTTTTGTGTGGGGAAAGGCGGCAGAGGATAGCGCAAGGCGACCCGGCTGTCAGCGCGCGGGCAAGAATTTTTTGCGATGGGGCAAGGGGGTGGGGTTATGGGGGGAGGTGAGGGTGTTTTGATGATGATTTTTGTGGGGTAGTGAGAAATTTTCTCATGGTAAAGTGCTTATTTTGGGAATTTTTATCACGATAAGCGCTTATGAATGGTAAAAAATGATTATTTTTGGTGTTTTTATGAATTGTTGGTTGTGAGTGTGGTTACTCACTTACGCATCTACGTCTACTCTGGAATGAAAACTTCGTTTTCAACACCCCCACCCTATCCCTCCCCCGCAAGCAGGGGAGGGTAATGATTTGTCATTTCATAGAAAACTTCGAGAAGTCATTCAAGGATGATGGTTCTTTATATCCCGAGTTCAGGTTTTGTACGGTTACGCGCCTGCGGCGCTAACCGTACCTACATCCACTCGAGGGGGAGGGGCTTTTGTCTGCAGGCTCAGTACACGACAAAACTTGAAAATATGCACAAAATCAACCCCTCTCCCTACGGGAGAGGGGCAGGGGTGAGGGGTAAAACAAACATCTCGAATCAATTCCGAAACTAGAAAAAGTTGTTTGTTTTCTGCCCTCTCCCCAACCCCTCCCCCACAGGGGGAGGGGCTTTTGTTCCGTGCTTTTAATGAGTTGAAAAGTTTTGTCGTGTACCAAGCTGCAGGGTAAAAAAATGTCGGCCACAAAGTGGCCGACCTACAATCGCATCACGATGGTGGGCTGAAGCCCACCCTACGGTGTTGGCGGAGAAGCCGTTGGTTTACAGGTTGTCGAAGAAGCTTTTGACGCTGTCGAGGAAGGATTTTTCCCTCGGTGCGTGGCGTTTGCCGCCTTCGTTCAGGGTGGCGGCGAATTGTTCCAGCAGTTCTTTTTGTTGTTTGGAGAGGTTGACGGGGGTTTCGAGGTTGACGGTGCAGTAGAGGTCGCCCGCGCTGCGGCTGCGCACGGATTGCACGCCTTTGCCTTTCAGGCGGAAGGTTTTGCCGGTTTGTGTTTCCGCCGGGATGGTGAGCATGACGCGGCCGGAAAGCGTCGGGACTTCGATTTCGCCGCCAAGCGCTGCGGTGGTGAAGCTGATGGGCATGTCGCAGTGGAGGTTGTCGCCGTCGCGGGTGAAGATGGGGTGTTTGCGTACGCGGATTTCGACGAAGAGGTCGCCTGCGGGCGCGCCGAGTTCGCCGGCTTCGCCTTCGCCGGCAAGGCGGATGCGGTCGCCGGTGTCCACGCCGGCGGGGATGTTGACGGTGAGGGTTTTCTGTTCTTTGACGCGGCCGTCGCCGTGGCATTTGTGGCAGGGGTTTTCGATGATTTGCCCGCGTCCTTTGCAGGTGGGGCAGGGTTGGGCGATGGAGAAGAAGCCTTGCTGCATGCGTACCTGGCCTGCGCCCTGGCAGGTGGGGCAGGTTTTTTTGGTGGATTTGTCGTTGGTGCCGTTGC
>JAUNKJ010000044.1 GCA_030532785.1 Cardiobacteriaceae bacterium | reverse complement strand
ACGCCGTGCAGGCCGCCGGAGACTTTGTAGGAGTTGTCGTCGAATTTGCCGCCGGCGTGGAGGACGGTCATGATGACTTCGGCGGCGCTGCGGCCTTCTTCCGGGTGGATGTCGACGGGGATGCCACGGCCGTTGTCGCGCACGGTGATGCTTTCGTCCTGGTGGATGATGACGTTGATTTCGCTGCAATATCCGGCAAGCGCTTCGTCGACGGCGTTGTCGACGACTTCAAAGACCATGTGGTGCAGGCCGCTGCCGTCGTCGGTGTTGCCGATGTACATGCCGGGGCGGGTACGCACGGCTTCCAGGCCTTTCAATACGCGGATGCTGGAGGAATCGTAGCTGTTGGTCATGGCAGGGTCGCTGGTCAAAAAAACAGCGGCGGATTATAGCAGAATTGCGCCCGGTATTCAGACCGGGCGCGCTGCGTCAGGGATAGTGGTTTTTTCTCATGATGAAGCGCTTGTCGCGGTAAAAAATGACTGTCAAAGCGCTTAAGTATGGTAAAAAACAACTATTTGAACGGGTTTTCTGTTTTGCGGCTGCTTTCCCACCATTCGTAGAGGCCGACCACGGCATTGATCTGGTAAACAATGGTTTGCGCAGCGAAAACGTAGTTGGCGTTGACGAGGTTGACGGTGAGCCAGACGAAGTTGACCAAAATCCACAGCCACCATGCGTAGGCATAGCGCAGGATCATCGTGGTTTGCGCGGTAACGCCCAAGACGAAGGCGGTGACGTTGATGCTGTACCACGAGATTTCCGTGCCGAAGAGGGTGAGGGCGGCGCTGGTGTTGGAATCGATGAAGCGGTATTGCGCGAGTTTGTCGTTCAGCCACGGAAAGGCGAACAATCCGGCGACGATGAAGGCGAAGGTGATGAGCCACACGGCGGGATTGGCACCGCGCGGGATCATGTCGCCGCTGCCGTCGCGGTTCTTGCCCCAGTAATAGAGGCCGTAAAGATGGGTGCTGAGATAGAAGACGGGCGAGAGCATGAGGCCGGTGGCGCCGCTTTTGCCCTGCACGAAGATTTCGCCGATATTGGCGGCGATGCCGAGGCCGTTGCCGGAAAGATTCTTGCGGAAGGCGAGTGCGACGACGCAGAGCAGGCCGATCATGGCAACGCCGAGCTTGATGAGAACGAAGCGGTTTTCTTCGAGGAACAACGTGCTGTAAGCGCTCGCAAAAGGCTGATCAATTTCAATGGCGACACCGGCGTAGAGGGCGATGACGCCAGAGATGAACCAGAGGATGATCCACGGCTCGCGCCATTCGTGGGTGATTTTGTGGAGGATGTTCATGGTGTTTCCTGTGTGGTTATTTCCTGGTGTGGTAAATGGTAACAATCCCATCGTGAAGCGCTTGTGGTGAGAAAATTTATCATGAAAAGCGCTTCATGATGGTAAAAAATCACTATTTTAGACAATTTTTTGAGAATATTGCAAAGCGTGCGCGGTTACGCCAAATCCCCGTCCGCGCCGCTGCCCAGCCCCATGCTGTGGATAACCTGATCATTGTCGCGCCAGTTGTCTTTGACTTTGACAAAATTGCGCAGCATCACTTTCTTTTCCAACAGCTTTTCCAGGTCTTCGCGTGCGCTTTGCCCGATGAGCTTCAACGTTTTGCCGCCCTTGCCGATGACGATGCCCTTCTGGCTGTCGCGCTCGACGATGATGGTGGCATCGATTTGCACGAGGCGTTCATCCTCCTGATAACGCTCGATCACCACCCCAAGTTCGTAGGGAATTTCCTGGTGCAGATAGCGGAAAAGCTTTTCGCGCACGATTTCCGCCGCCATGAAACGCAGGCTGGCGGTGGTGATCTGCTCTTCATCAAACAGCCACGGCTGCGCGGGCAGACGGCTCACCAGCGCCGCGAGCAGGGCATCGAGGTTCTGCCCGTTTTTCGCCGACACTGGAATAATCTCCGCCCAATCGCCCTGATCCTGCACGGTTTGCAGACTGGCGAAAAGCGCCGTCTTGTCCTTGAAATGGTCAATCTTGTTCAGCACCTGAATCACTGGCTTGCCGCTCTCGGCCACACCCTTGGCGACGCGCGCGTCCTCCTCGGTGAAGCGCCCGGCCTCCGTAACCTGCACGATAATGTCCACATAATCCATGCTTTGCCACGCCGCGCGGTTCATCTGGCGGTTGATCGCCTTCTTGCTGCCCTGATGAATGCCGGGCGTATCGACAAAGACAATTTGATCATTGCCCTCCGTCCAGATGCCGAGCAGGGCGTGGCGCGTGGTTTGCGGCTTTTTCGAGGTAATGGCAATTTTCTGGCCAATCAAATGGTTGATTAGCGTGGATTTGCCGACATTGGGTCGGCCGACAATGGCTACATAGCCGGAACGGGTATTCATGCGTCCTCCGTGGGCGTGGGAGCGCGCATTCTAACGCAGCCCGAAGGCAAAACGCAGCGCGGACATGCGGCGGATCAGTGCGTAACCCAAATAGGAGGCGGCAAACGTCGCCGCCACCACCAGGGAAAAATAGGCGAGATTGCCCAGCGCTGGCGAATCAAACGCCCAACCGAAAACAATCACCAGCGGATGATGCAGCAAATAAATCACAATCGCCGAATCAATGAGATAACGCACCACGCGCCCGTTTTCGCGCCGCATGCGGTGGCACCACACAAACAGCAAAAACGCGATGCCGGTCGCGCTCACGAGATGCACCGCGCGATAGGCGAGCGGCGAATACCATTCGCGCCCGAACGGCCGGAAAACCTGCATACTGTTCAGATAGATGATGAGCGCCGCTGCAAACGTCAGCAATGCCAGCGGCAGCAACACCCGCCGGTCAAGACGCTCCAGCCAATCCTGATGATGGAAAAGCAGCGCGCCGAAAAAATACAGCGGATAAAACTGCACCGTATTGAGAATGAAAAAATTGAACAAATTGCCCTTCACCGGATCCCAGAAATGCCAGAGATGGGCATTCCAGTAACCCAGTGCCACATAGCCAAACCAGGCAATCACCAGCACCAGTATCCCCCCGAGCCAGCGCGTCTTCGCCAGCGCATCACGCGGCAGAGCGAGATCGATCAGCGCACACATAAACAGCGTGATCAAAAACCAGCCGTGCATCACCCAGCGCCACATATCAAAATGTTCCCAGCGATAACCCATATAAACGCTGCCAAAAAGCTGCAACAAAAAATTGACGCCAAAACAACCGAGAACCAGAGGAATCAACACCCGCTTCACCCGCGCGCGGAAAAAATCGCCCTTGCCCTTGCGCAGCAAAATCATCTGCGACAAAAACCCGGACACCAGAAAAAACGCCTCCATGCGGAACAAATGCTCGGGATAAATCGCGGCATAAATCGGAAAACTCTTGTGCAGCGTACTCGAATAGACGAAATGCGACAGCGGCGAGACGATACTCGCGGCATGCCACAGCACACCAACCAGCATCAGCACCGCGCGGAGCGTATCGAGGCCGTAGTAATAACGGCGCGGAAAAACATCGGACATGGCATCGCCGCAAGGAAAAGCGCGCATTATGGCCGCTTCCCCAAAAAATGGCATAGGAACTTTTTCGTAACCCTTTGAACAAAGGGCTTTGTTCAAAGGAGTGTCCATGCCATTTTTCGGGGGCTGCGCCATATGGCAAAGCGCAGGGGCGGGGGAAGGTCGCTCGGGAAAGGTTTGCGGAATATTTCTTAAAAACAACCTCAGTTCGGGATAAGGAAAATGGATATGTCCACCAGTATGGCGTTGTTCCTAAAACAGTTCCTTCCCCCGCTTGCGGGGGAAGGTTAGGATGGGGGTGTAAAATGCGCAGCATTTTTATGTATTTGAAATGAAAACTTCATTTTCAACACCCCCACCCTGTCCCTCCCCCGCAAGCAGGGGAGGGTAATATTTTGTCATTTCATAGAAAATTTTGAAAAATCATTCAGGAATAACTTCACTCTTATCCCGAACTCAGGTCATGTACGGTTACGCGCCTTTGGCGCTAACCGTACCTACTTTCTGCGCGCTTATGCTGTCGCACAAAACCAACCCAGCTGTATGTCATGCGGCGATGAGAATTACATATATCCTTTTGATACAGTTAATTAGGTAAATTTTTAAAAACCATCCGAACGGTCAGAAACATGTTGACAGCGGTATTAAGCCTGGCTTAATATTTTTTCACCCATTCCCTGCCATGCAGGGGGGGGAATAAAAAATCTATAAAAAAGAGGAGAAACCGATGCGATTCCGTCAAGCCGCGTTAGCCCTTGCCCTGTTTGCCGCTGGCGCACAGGCCGAGATTCAGCCCGAAGCGCTCAATCAGGTGGTAACCCTGCCAAGCGATTATCCGCCGCACTGGATTTTCGCCCACGATGCCGCGTTTTTTCACATGACCAATGGCCGCTATGTGCTGCTTGATCCCACGGCGGAAACCGGCCCGGCGCAGTATCTCGGCATGGTCGATGCCGGGTTGATTGCCGCGTTTGCGCAATCGCCTTCGCGCGGGGAATTTTATGTGGCGGAGACGTATTACAGCCGTGGCACGCGCGGCGAGCGTCTTGATGTGGTTACCATTTACGATGTGGCGACGCTTGCGCCCAAGGGCGAGGTGGCACTGCCGAAGGAGCAGGTGCGCATGGTGGCGATGCCGGAGAAATACGGCGCGACGATTGTCGCCGACAAATTCCTGGTGGTGAGCAATATGTCGCCGGCCACGGGGGTGAGCATTGTTGATCTGGATACGCGCGAGGTGGTGGAATCGACGCTGCTGCCGGGCTGCATTCTCAATTTCCCCACTGGCGAGCGCGGCTTTACCGGTATTTGCGTGGATGGCAGTCTGAAGACGTTTGCCCTCGATGCGCAGGGCAAGATCAGCAAGACGACGCCGACCGATGCTTTCTTCAATCCGCAGACCGATCCTTTCTTTGAAAAACCGGCGATTGTCGACGGCAAGGGCTATTTCATCGCCTTTGACGGCCGGGTGCAGGAAGTGGATTTGTCTGGTGAAGCGGCGGTGCTGGGGGAGGCCTGGCATTTGCTCGATGACGAGGCCAAGGGCAAAAAATACCGTCCGGGCGGTTGGCAATTGCATGGTACGGACGATAGCGGCCTGCTCTACATTCTGATGCACGAAAACGGCGGCGAAGGCACGCACAAGAACGGCGGCAACGAGCTTTGGGTCTACGATTTGCAAAAACGCGAGCGCGTGGCGCAAATGGCGTTGAAAAATCACGGTATTTCCGTGACAGTAACCCATGGCGACGCGCCTTATGTGGTGATCACCACCGCCGATCTGCAACTGGATGTTTATCACAACCGCGAATTTGTGCGCAGGCTTGAGCCTTTCGGCCAGGAAACGCCGTTTGTGGTGCATGCAAACGCGTTTTGACGGAGGCGCGTCATGCTTGCCGCCAATATTGCCGCGTGCGCGCTCTGCCTGATTTTCCTCGGCAGCGCCTGGCACAAATGGCAGCACCGCGCCGATTTTCTCGCGGCGCTGGCTGCCTACCGTTTGCTGCCGTCATCTCTGCTGCCCGTTGCGGCGCACATCATCATGATTGCAGAAGCCGTGGCCGCGCTTGCCGTGTGGCTGGGCGGATGGGGTTTTCTGCCGGTGATGGCGCTGCTGGCGCTCTATAGCGTGGCGATTGCCATCAATCTCGCGCGCGGCCGCCTCCACATGGACTGCGGCTGCGGCGGGCAACCCATTCATCTTTCCTGGCATTTGTTGCTGCGCAATGGCGCGCTGCTGTTGCTTGCCATCTTCGGAGCGGCTGCCGCGCCCGGCTGGCATTCCGCCTCGGTCGCGCTGCTGAGCGTTCTGTGTGGCGGCATCGTGCTGCTTTTCTATCTCACTGCCAATCAGCTGCTGGCCAACCGTAGCTATTGGCATAGCCAACAGGGAATACGCCCATGACTTCTGCTTTTGTAACGACCGCCTTGGTCGTGATGTTTGTGATGATTTTGGCGCTGATGGCCGCGGTGTACAGTCTGGCGCGGCAGATCGGCGTGCTTTACGAGCGCATTGCCCCTGCCGGGGCGCTTGCCGTCAACCGCCAGGTGCGCGCCGGGGAAAGCGCTCCCAGCCTGATGGTGAAAACCATCGGCGAACAGACCCTGCAAATCGGCGCGGGCATTGCCCCGGGGCGCGCGCAATTGCTCTTTTTCCTGTCGCCGGATTGCCCGGTGTGCAAGCAATTGCTGCTCCCGCTGAAATCCGCCGCCAAGGCGGAAAAGGGCTGGCTTGATGTGATTCTCGCGAGCGACGGCAACGATGCGGCCGCGCACAAGGATTTTGTCGCGCGCGAAGGGCTTGAGGGCTATCCCTATGTCCTTTCAGAAATTCTTGGCAAGAGTTACGGCGTATCCAAGCTGCCCTACGGGGTGCTGATCGATGATCAGGGGGTGATCAGCGCGCTTGGCATCATCAACTCGCGCGAACATCTCGACAGCCTTTTCGAGGCCAAGGCGCTCGGCGTTCCCGACATTCAAACCTATATGGCGCGGCAACATGCACCGCCATCCCCCACTCTGGTTTACCCCAAAGGAGAAGCGATATGAAATGGTTCGACAAATTTTCCGAAAACACCGTGCGCCGCATGGCGCAGACCACCTCGCGGCGCAGCCTGCTGACGGGCTTGGGCGCGATTCTCGTCGGTGCGGGCGCCAGTCCACTCCTGCCGGTGGCGCGCGCCGCCGAGCCGGGCAAGAATCCCGAATTTCCGGGAGAGCAGGGCGACCCCAATAGCTGTGATTACTGGCGCTACTGCGCGGTGGACGGCTTTTTGTGCGGCTGCTGTGGCGGTTCCGCCAATACCTGCCCGCCGGGCACGGAAATGTCGCCGATTACCTGGATCGGCACCTGCACCAACCCGGTAGACGGCAAGAATTACATCATTTCCTACAACGACTGCTGCGGCAAAAGCAGCTGCGGCAATTGTCTTTGTACCCGCAACGAAGACGACCGACCCATGTATTTCCAGGCGAAAAGCAACGACATCAACTGGTGTCTGGGGACGCAAAGCGCGGTGTACAACTGCTCGACCGCCATCGTTCTCGGTCTGGAAGTCAAAACATGATGCGGCGCGTGGCGTTATCGCTGGGGATTTTCTGCGCCGCAGCGCAGGGCGAAGACATCCCTGGCGTGCCATCGCCCGCGCGTGCCGAAAGCCTCTACAAAATCCATTGCCAGGGCTGCCATCTGCCGGATGGCAGCGGCTTTGAAAAGCGCCATGTGCCCAATATGAAAGACCGCGTCGGGCGCTTTCTCCTCGTGCCGGAAGGGCGCGCCTATTTGCTGCAGGTGCCGGGCGCGGCGGGTACGCCGATCAGCGACGAAGAGCTGATGCTGGTGACCAACTGGATTTTGTGGACCTTCAGCCGGGCGCAATTGCCCGCAGATTATCAGCCCTACACCCTCGCGGAAGTGCGCGAACTGCGCATGATGCCGCGCGATGACATCAACGCGCGCCGCGAGCGCCTCCTCGAAGACATCAACCAATTGCTTTCCGACAATAAATAAGGAGAAACCCGATGAAAACCTACAACTTGTGGATCAACGGCAAAGCCGTACCCGCCGCGCAAACCTTCGACGTCATCAACCCCGCCGACAAAAGCGTGGTCGCCCAAGCGCCCAAAGGCACGGCCGCCGATGTGGACGCTGCCGTTGCCGCCGCCAACGCCGCCTTTCCCGCCTGGGCAGCGCTCGACTGGCAAACGCGCCGCGACTATCTGAACCGCTTGGCCGATGCCGTGGAAGCGCATCAGGAAGAACTCTCGCTCCTGCTCTGCGCCGAACAGGGCAAGCCGCTGAACGGCTTTGCCGGGCTTGGCGCGGGCTTTGAAATTGGCGGAACGCTCGCGTGGATGCGCGCCACCGCCGCACTCGATCTGCCGCCGGAAACCATCCAGGACGACGGCGGCGTGACCATCGAAGTACACCGCAAGCCGCTTGGCGTCGTCGGCTCCATCACCCCGTGGAACTACCCGCTCTTGATCACCATCTGGCACATCATCCCCGCGCTGCTGGCTGGCAATACCGTCGTGATGAAACCCTCGGAAAACACCCCGCTCACCGTGCTGCGCTTTGCCGAACTCGCGAGCGCCATCCTGCCCGCTGGCGTGCTCAACGCTGTCGCCGGCGACGGCGAAGTCGGCCGCGCGATGACAGCGCATGACGGCATCCACAAAATCGTCTTCACCGGCTCCACCCCCACCGGGCAGGCCATCATGAAAGCCGCTGCCGGCAACCTGAAACGGCTCACCCTGGAACTCGGGGGCAACGACGCCGCGATAGTGCTGGATGACGTCAACGTCGCCGACATCGCCCCGAAAATCTTCGCCACCGCCTTCATCAACAACGGCCAGACCTGCGCCGCCATCAAACGCCTCTACGTGCAGGACGGCGTCTACGACGAACTTTGCGCCGCACTGAAAAACATCGCCGACAACGTGCGCACCGGCAACGGCATGGACGCGGCGAGCGACTTCGGCCCCCTGCAAAACGAAGCGCAGCTCGACATCGTGAAAAAACTTGCCGATGACGCCCGCGCCCGTGGCGCCACCTTCCTCACGGGCGGCGCGCCAACTGATGAGAGCGGCTACTTCTACCCCATCACCCTCGTTACCAACATCGCCGACGGCGCGCCCTTGGTCGACGAAGAACAATTCGGCCCCATCCTGCCCATCATCCGCTTCTCCGACGTCGAAGAAGCCGTGCGGCTTGCGAACGCCAACCCCAACGGCCTCGGCGGCTCGGTATGGTCGGCGGACGTGGCGCGCGCGCGGGAAATCGGCGCGCGGCTTGAATGCGGGTCGCTGTGGATCAACAACCACGCCATGATCCAGCCCAACGCCCCCTTCGGCGGGGTGAAATCCTCCGGCTTCGGCGTGGAGTTTGGACTGGCGGGACTCAAAGAATTCACCTCCATCCAAACAAGACACGTTTACGCCTAAAATAGTTGTTTTTTACCATAATGAAGCGCTTGTCGTGAGAAAATTTCTCATGATAAGCGCTTTTCTGTGGGAAATTTTCTCATCTGTTGTTTTGCGGGGTACGTTATGGGGCGGCGTCGAGTCCCATTTGCCAGAAGGCGATTTCCATGTCGGTGGCGGTGTTGAAGATGTGTTGCTGGCGGGTGTCGGGGTGCGGGCAGAGGTGCTGGAGGTATTCGGCTTCGGCTTTTGCGGCGGCCTGGTATTCGGCGCTGGCGTACATGTCTATCCATTCGCGGTAGGGGTTGTCGGCAAGCGGGATGGCGGGGTGGGCGGCGAGTTCGCGGCCGATGTCGGCGTAGCCGAGGATGCAGGGGGCAAGGGCGATGTGGAGGTCGGCGAGGGTGCCTTGTTGGCCGCAGTCGAGGACGTAGCGGGTGTAGGCGACGGTGGCGGGGTGTTCGCGGAGGGTGTGCAAGGTGTCGGGGGGGATGCCCCAGCGGGTGCAGTAGTCGATGTGCAGCGCGATTTCGGTGTCGAGCATGGCGTTGATGCCGCTTTGCGCGGCGCGCATGTCGGCGAGGTTGTCGCTTTTGTAGAGGGCGAGTGCCCAGGCGCGGGTGAAGTGGAGGAGGAAGCGGTAGTCTTGTTGCAGGTATTCGCGGAAGGCGGCTGGGGGGAGGGTGCCGTTGCCGAGTTGTTGCACGAAGGGGTGGCGGATGTAGGCGGGGTATTGCGGGCAGTGTTGGACGAGGGTGGTGTAGCTCATGGGTGGCCTTTGGGTTGGGGTGTTTTATGAAGGTGGGGGATATGGTGGTTTTTTCTCATGGTGAAGCGCTTTGCGTGAGTTGTTTCTCATTAAAAGCGCTTCGGTTTGAGAAATTTTATCGTTATGCCCATTCTGCGGGATGGATTTTTCCACGGATGTTGCAGGCAACGTCCCTGCGGTTGTTGCGCGATGGTGGGGTCAGTCGAAGAGGGGTTGGAGGTGGCGGGTGGGGCGGGTGCGTTGCCGCTGGGGTTGGCAGGCGGTGTCGAAGCATTGTTGGCGCAGTTTGCAGAGGTGGTTGAAGCGGGCGGCGAGGGCGTTTTGCAGGGTGGGGTGGAGGGTGGCGAAGCTGTCGGTTTGGTGGCGCAGCCAGTCGACGTAGTGGTCGAAGGCGGGGGTGTCGTGGAGGTTGATCCATTCGAGGTAGTAGAAGGGGGGTGGGAGTTTGCCGCGTTGGCATTGCGCCCAGGCCTGATCACTCCAGGCGATGACGAGGAGGGCGGTGATGGCTTGGGGGTAGCCGGCTTGGGCGGCGTCTTGCAGGGCGAGGTCGAGGGCTTGGGTGGCGGGGTTGAGGACGGGGTGGCGGTAGAGGCGTTCGGGGACGCCGAGGGCGGCGAAGCTGCGGGCGAAGTAGGTGTTGTCTTCGTCGGTGAGGGCGAGGAGGAATTGGGAGAGGGTGCGTTTTTGCGCCATGTCGGGGGCGTGGATGAGGGCGCTGGCGACGAGGCGGATGCGGGTGTGGAGGAGGGCGTGGTCCTGGATGAGGTAGCGGGCAAAGAGGTCTTCGTCGAGGGTGCCGGTGCCGAGGGCTTCGAAGAAGCGGTGGTGGACGAGGGGTTGCCAGTAGTGTTCGGCGAAGGTGTGGAGTTGGTCGCTGAAGGGGAGTTTGCGGAAGCGTTGGCGGTGGTCCTGGAAGGTCATGGCGCGGCGGGGGTGAGGGGTGGGGCGGTGTTTTATCATGTTTGCGCGGTTTTGGCGATGGTTTTGCGCGGGTGTTTCGGTTTTGTCTGTAAAATGTCGCGTTTTGTTTGTCTGGGGTGTGTGATGCGCTGGTTTTTGGGTTTGTTGTTTTGCTGGGTGTGGCCGTTGTTGGCGCAGGAGGCTGTGGATGGCGAGGTGTCGTTGGCGGAGGCGGATCGTGCGGCGCTTGCGGCGTTGGCGGATGTGCTGGAGGATCCGGCGCGGCGTGAGCGTTTGATTGGCGAGTTGCGCCGGATCAGTGCGGAGGTTCCGGCTGCGGCGTCTGGGGAGATGGCGGCGGATGAGGCCGGGGGGCAGAAGGCGGATGAGGGCGAGGCGATCAAGGCGGTGACGGAGAATGCGAAGGCGGCGGTGAGTACGGTTTTTACGTTGCCGAAGCGTCTGGTGGTGTCGGGCAAGGCGTTGGCGCTGGAGGTGGGCGGCAATATCGGCGAGAGTTGGGAGGCGCTGGTGGGGGTGTTTTCCGGGCGCGATGTGGTGTTGCGTCATGTGGATATGGCGGTGGTGCGCGAGCGGGCGTTGAGGTTGGGGGGGTTGGTTGGGTTGACGTTGTTGTTGTATCAGGGGGCGCGGTTTTTCGGCCGACGTTTGCGCGGGCGTTTGCAGCGCTGGGTGATTGAGGGCGAGCGTTACAAGCCGCTGGTGCGCCGTTTGTTGGCGACGCTGGCGGTGTCGGCGCTGGATGTGTTGATGTTGTTGTTGGCGGTAGTGTTGGCGTCGGTTGCGACGGCGATGGTGTTTGGCGAGGAGGTTGTACAGGGGGCGCTGGGGGCGCAGGTGATGCTGTTTGTTGAGGCGTATGTGGTGATCGAGTTGTTGAAGACGGCGTTGCGGGCGCTGTTTTTCCCGCGTTATCCGGGTTTGCGCTTGTTGCCGGCGAGCAATGCGGTGGCGTTTTATTGGCATCGGGTGTTTGTCAATTTGATTAATTTGCTGGGCTATGGGTATATGGTGATTTTGCCGCTGATTCATATCAATTTGTCGTGGTCGCTTGGGCGGGTGTTTTCCGTGTTGCTGGCGTTTGCGGCTTTTGCGTATGGGATTACGATGATGATGCGCAAGCGCGGCGAGGTGCGCGGGATGTTGTTGGCGAAGAGCAAGACGGTGAAGGGGACGTTGCTGGCGGTGATGTTGCGTTTGTTGTCGCGTATCTGGCATTGGCTGGCGTTGGGGTATTTCGTGATGTTGTTGGTGGTGACGGTGTTGCGCGCCGACAAGGCGTTGCCTTTTTTGCTGAATGGCACGCTGGATACGGTGCTTATCGTTGGCGGCGGTTTGCTTGTTTCTGCGCTGCTCGGCCAATATGCGCATTACCGTTTTGATTTTTCGCGTGAGTGGCAGCAGAGGGTGCCGGGTTTGGATAAGCGTCTGAATGTTTTGCTGCCGCCGCTGTTGTCTGTGCTGCGTTTTGTGGTGCTGGGGCTGGTGGTGTTCGGGGTGCTGTCGGCGTGGAATGTGATTGACGGCAGCGGCTGGATGTCATCGCAAAGGGGGCAGGCGTTTATCGACAAGTGGAGCGGCGTGTTGCTTATTATTGTGATGACGGCGCTGCTGTGGCTGGTGTTCACCAGTATTATCGAGCATCGTTTGCATGCCAAGCAGGGGCGCGGCGCGAGCGCGCGTGCGCAAACGTTGCTGTCGCTTTTCCGCAGCGCGTTGACGGTGGTGGTGTTTTCCATTGCGGGGATGATGGTGCTCTCGGAGATGGGCATCAATATCGGGCCGCTCATCGCCGGTGCGGGGGTGTTGGGTCTCGCGATTGGTTTTGGTGCGCAGAAGTTGGTGCAGGACATTATTACCGGCATTTTCTTCCAGATTGAGAACGCGATGAATCGTGGCGATGTGGTGACGGTGGATGGCATCACCGGTACGGCGGAGCATATTTCCATCCGTTCGGTGGGGGTGCGCGACAATTCCGGCACTTATCATCTCATTCCTTTTTCCAATGTGACCCGTGTGTCCAATTACATGCGCGGCTATGCCAACCATATCGCCGAATACGGCATTGCCTATCACGAGAATATTGACGATGCCATCGTCCAATTGCGTGCGGCGTTCGATGAATTGATGCAGGGCGATCTCAAGCATTACATTCTTGAGCCGATCAATGTGCATGGGGTGACGCAGCTTGCGGATAGCGCTGTGATGATCCGCATTTCCATCAAAACCACGCCGGGCGACCAGTGGATTGTGGGGCGTGCGTACAACCGTCTGGTGAAAATGTATTTCGATGCCGCGAATATCGAAATTCCCTTCCCGCACATGCAGGTGTATGTCGGTACGGCGACAAAAGCGGAAGAGGGGGAGAAAAAGCAGGAGTGATTGGAATAGTTTGTGAGGTGAGAGAAGTTTCTCATTATTTGGTATTTTTTTGTGCGTTTTTTCTCACGATAAGCGCTTCACTATGGTAAAAAATCACTATTTTTGGTGATATTTTGGGTTTTTGTGGGGTATGGAGCGCAATACGCTTCAGTATAGTGGAATCATCATAAAAGCAGCCATACCGTAGGTTGGTGGTGAGTGCGCAGCACGAACCCCAACACTTTGAGATTCATCATGTTGGGGTTCGCCTGACGGCTCACCACCAACCTACATTTCCGTTCTGTTTTTTGTTGATTTAACTATAGTGAGAAAATCCCTGTGATAACAATATTCGCCATTCACGACGCATGGCGCGCGCGCAGATACACCGGGGCAAAGGCTTCTGCCTGCTGCCATTCGATGCGCGCCATGCGGTCCAGTTCCAGCATCGCCATTAGGCTCACGGTAAGCCCGGCACGGCCTTCTTCCTTTTGATAACACTGCGAGAGCGCCTGCCAGCCGTGCGTCTGCGCCAGTTGCGCTTCGATGCGCTCGATGCGTTCGGCAAGGGAGAAGGCTTCGGCTTCGACGGCATGGGCGCGGCGCAGTCCGTGTTGATGCCACAAATGACGGATGGCCTGGGCGAGGCGGGCAACATCGGCATCGGGTTTGATGCGTGGCACAATGGCGGGCGGCGGCGTGTGGGCAGAGAGGGCAATGCCGGCGTCGACGCGTGCCATCTTCGCGAGCATCTGTGCGGCAGCGGCGGTTTGTGCGTAGCGGATGAGGCGGTCAACCAGTGCTGAACGCGGGTCGTCTTCTTCCTCCTCGTCGGCGATTTCCGGCTGGGGCAGGAGCATGCGTGCCTTGATGTCGGCGAGGGTGGCAGCCATCAGCAGGTATTCGGCGGCGAGTGTCATGTCCATCTCGCGCATGGCGCGGATGTAGAGGAGGTATTGCTCGGTGATCATCGCCACGGGGATGTCGTGGATGGCGATGTTGTGCTTGCGGATGAGGTAGAGGAGGAGGTCAAGCGGCCCTTCAAACACGGCAAGCATGACGCGCAACGCATCCGGCGGGATGTAGAGGTCTTTGGGCATTTTCTTCAGCGGTTCGCCGAAGACGAGGACGAGTTGTTCCATGGCGGAAGGGACGGGCAAAGCGGCGCATTATAGCCGCTTCCCCAAAAAATGGCGGTGGTGTCCTGAAAAGTATGCTGGGTCTTCATTTTCCCTCCCCCGCTTGCGGGGGAGGGTTAGGGCGTGTTGACAATTCAGACTTGTATGCGACGAACTTCAAACAAAGCAACG
>JAUNKJ010000043.1 GCA_030532785.1 Cardiobacteriaceae bacterium | reverse complement strand
AGGGTAGATATATCCACTGATATAGCATTGTTCTCCAATCAGTTCCTTCCCCCGCCTGCGGGGGAAGGTTAGGATGGGGGTGTAAAATGCGTAGCATTTTTGACGGCTATGGAATGAAAACTTCGTTTTCAACACCCCCACCCTGTCCCTCCCCCGCAGGCGGGGGAGGGTAATGGTTTGTCATTTCATAGAAAATTTTGAGAGATCATTCAAACATGATCGTTCTCTTATCCCGAACTCAGGTTAAAAAAGACTATTTTGAGGGAGTAATGAAAAAAAGCCGTGGCAACATTACATTGCTGCCTTGATTCTTGGGTTTCATTGTGGATTCAGGCGTTATTATCATTTCTCACACTGGATGTTTGGGAGTCAAAAAATGGATAATGCTAGAATGTCCTCGCGCTTGCAAAAGGAGACGGTAGATGCATGCACTCATTGCTTATTATTTGATTATTGGGTTGTGGGGATATTATGTTGTCTGGTTTTTGTTATTGATATTATATAAAATTTTTTTGAGGCATGGGAAGAATAAAAATATTGTTATTAAAGAAGAAAATTTGCAAAAAAATGATGATGCTGATAAAGAAGGGGACGAAATCCCTAAAAATTTTGTGAGGGATGATAATGTAAAACTCGGACATTTCGGATGGGCATTTTTTATACCTTTTATTCTGATTGGCATATTGATGCTATTTGCTTTCATTAAAATAAAAATAGATGGGTGATGCACACAAAGCAGGTAGGTTTTTACGCCATTTGTGTGCGAAGCACCCGCGCTTCGCGTATTGGCAGGTTGAGAAGGGCGGCGAGACTCGCGAGCAGCATGTCGGCGTACCACATCCATTGGTAGTTGGCAAAATGCAGGTAGGCTTTGCCGCCGAGCCATGCGCCGAAGAAGGCACCGATCTGGTGCGACAGCAGGGTCAAGCCGAAGAGGGTGGCGAGGTAGCGGATGCCGAAGAGTTTGCCGACGATGGCGGCAGTGGGCGGTACGGTCGCAAGCCAGGTGAAGCCGAGGCCGATGGCGAAGAGGTAGAAGACGAGGTCGGTGCGCGGCGCGGCGAGATAGAGGGCAATGAGTGCGGTGCGCGAGGCGTACATCCAGAAGAGGAGATATTTGCTGCGGAAGCGGCTGACGCCCCAGCCGGCGGCGAGGCAGCCGAGGACGTTGGCCATGCCGATGATGGCAATCGACCACGAGGCGACTTCTGGCGGCAGGCCGCAGAGGGCGATTTCCTGGGGGAGGTGGGTGACGAGGAAGGCGATGTGGAAGCCGCAGGTGAAGAAACCGAGGTGGAGGAGGAAGTAGCTGCGGTCGCGAAAGGCGGTTTTCAGGGCGGCGCGCAGGGTTTGTTCGCTGTCGTTGGTAACGGTTGCAACGCCGCCTTCGCTACGGGTGAGCCAGCGTGCCACCGGTAATATCAGGAGGCTGATGGCGGCCAGCGCCCACAGCGCGCCTTGCCAGGCGATGGCTGGCACGAGAATCAGGGTTTGCAGCAAGGGCGCGAAGACGGTTTGCCCGAAGGAACCGCCAGCGTTGACGATGCCGGAGGCGGTGCCGCGCAGGCGTGGCGGGATTTTCTGTGCGACCTGGCTCATGAGGATGGCGTGGCTGCCCGCGCCGGTGCCGAAGGCGACCATGATGCCGAGGGTGAGGATGAGGGTGCGGTCGTTCAGCCAGAGGGGCATGAGGGCGAAACCGGCAACGAGGAGGAGCGTGCCCCAGAAGATGACGGGCCACGCGCCGAAACGGTCGGCGAGCGCGCCGGTGGCGGGTTGTGCCACGCCCCACATGAGCTGGTTGACGGCCATGGCGAAGCTGAAGGCACCGACGCTGATGGCGGGGTCGTTGACCAGCGGAATCATGAAAAGTCCCAGGGACATGCGCATGCCCATGGTGAGCATGAGGACGAAGGCGGCGGCGAAGACGATGAACCAGAGGGTGCGTTGGGTCATGGTGGTTTTGGGTTGTGATAGGGGTTTTTGTGCATCTTATTTTGCACGAGAAGCGCTTGGGTGTGGTAAAAAAATACTATTATTTTGATTTTTATGAATGATATCTGCCGTTCGGGCATAAAAAAACCGACGCGTTTGCGTCGGTTTTGCATCTGTGGTGCCTAAGGAGAGACTCGAACTCTCACGGTATCACTACCGGCGGATTTTGAATCCGCTGCGTCTACCAATTCCGCCACTCAGGCCGAGTGAGGTGCGCATTATAGTTTTTTTCGCGACGGGTGCAAGTGTTTGCGGGCGGGTTTGCGCAAGTGTTTCTTGTGGCTGGCAAAGGTTCAGAGCTTGTTCATGGTTTTCTTGTGTGGCCATTTTCCGAGGAAAAAATCGTGCATGCAAGGCGGAAATGCGCGCAAGGTTGGTCATCTTGCCAGTATTTTCAACGCAGTAGATGCGGCTTTTCGCCGGAAGTGCGGCCGCAATGGAGACTGTGAACAGGCTCTCAGGTGCGCGGCAGGGTGACGCCGGTTTGTCCCTGGTATTTGCCGCCTCGGTCGCGGTAGGAGGTGGCGCAGGGTTCGTCGGATTGGAGGAAGAGCATTTGCGCGACGCCTTCGTGGGCGTAGATTTTCGCGGGCAGCGGCGTGGTGTTGGAGAATTCGAGGGTGACGTGGCCTTCCCATTCGGGTTCAAGCGGGGTGACGTTGACGATGATGCCGCATCTGGCGTAGGTGGATTTGCCGAGACATATGGTGAGGACGTCGCGCGGGATGCGGAAGTATTCGACGGTGCGCGCCAGCGCAAAGCTGTTGGGCGGGATGATGCAGACGTCGCTTTCGATGTCGACAAAGCTTTTGGAATCAAATTGTTTGGGGTCGACGACGGCGGAGTTGATGTTGGTGAAGACTTTGAATTCGGGGGCGCAGCGCACGTCGTAGCCGTAGCTGGAGGTGCCGTAGGAGACGATTTTGTCGCCGCTGGCGTTGCGGCTGACGAGGCCTGGCTCGAAGGGGGAGATCATGCCGTGTTCCGTGGCCATGCGGATTATCCAGCGGTCGTTTTTGATGCTCATGGGGGTTCCTGATTTTTGGGTGGCGCGATTGTAGTGCAATGCGTGTTTTCCTGCCATCAATCGCTGATGGTCGGATTCCCCGTCGCTTGCGGCGTTGCGAAACCCAAAACAGTGTGCGAAGGATACTGTTTTTAATTTCATGTTTGGCTTTGGGATGATGTTTTTTTACCGCGAAAAGCGCTTGGTGATGGTAAAAAATATCGATTTTTCCGATGTTTTTGTGTGGGTGAGCTGTTGTTTTAGAATGCGCCGTTTCGCTGTAGGCGATGATGAAAACGTGTTTTTTCATATTTTTAATAAAAATAGTCGTTTTTTACCATGATGAAGCGCTTATGGTGAGAACAATTGCATGATAAGCGCTTTTGGATGAGAAATTTTACCATTTGGGGTTGTGATGATGAATGGCTGGATAAAAGAGACGCCGCTGTCGCCCGAGGTGTTGCAGCGCGCCCTGGCGGCGCTGCATTTCCGTGGCATCGAGGATGGCGATATTTATGTGCAGCGCGTGCGCAGCGAGAGCTGGGCGATGAGCGAGGGCAAGGTAAAGACGGCGGATTTTTCTGCGTCGGGCGGGGTGGGGGTGCGCGCGATCATTGGCGAGCAGACCGGTTTTGCCCATGCTGATGGTTTTGCGCCGGAGAGTCTTTTCGAGGCGTGCCGCAGCGCGCGTGCGATTGGGCGCAGTGCGGATGTGGTGCAGGAATATCAGGTAGATACGCGTGAGCTTACGGTGCCGGCGCTGTATGGCGACGTGAATCCGCTCTCGACCCTTTCCGCGCAGGAGAAGGTGGCGCTGCTGTCGGCGGTGGATGCTTATGCGCGCGCGAGTGATGCCCGCGTGGTGGATGTCGGCGCGTCGTTTGCCGCGAGTTTCGAGGAGGTGTTCGTGCTGCGTTTGGACGGCACTTTTGCCAGCGATATCCGTCCGTTGCTGCGTTTCAATGTGTCGGTGGTGCTGGAAGAGAACGGGCGGCGTGAGAGCGGTTATGCCGGGGGCGGCGCGCGCGATACTTATGCGATTTTTCCGCTGGAGGCGCTGAAGGTTTATGTGGACGATGCCTTGCAGCAGGCGCGCATCAATTTGCAGGCGGAAGCCGCCCCGGCGGGGATGATGCCGGTGGTGCTTGGCGCGGGTTGGCCCGGCATTTTGCTGCATGAGGCGGTGGGGCATGGGCTGGAAGGCGATTTCAACCGCAAGGGTACGTCGGTGTTCAGCGGCAGGATTGGCGAGCGTGTGTGTTCGCCGCTGTGTACCGTGATGGATGACGGCACGCTTGCGGGCAAGCGCGGCTCGCTTTCCGTCGATGACGAGGGGACGCCTACGGCGCGAAACGTGCTGATTGAAAAGGGGATTCTTCGCGGTTATATGCAGGACCGGCTCAACGCGCGCTTGATGGGCATGGCACCGACCGGCAACGGCAGGCGCGAGAGTTATGCGCATCTGCCGATGCCGCGCATGACCAACACTTGCCTCGCGCCGGGGGAGGACGCGCCGGAAGACATGATCAAGAGCGTGAAAAAAGGTATTTATGCACAACAGTTTGGCGGCGGACAAGTGGATATTGCCAATGGTCAGTTCGTCTTTGCCGCGACCCAGGCGTTCATGATCGAAAACGGCAAGATTACCCGTCCGCTCAAGGGGGTAACGCTGATTGGCAACGGCCCGGAGGTGATGCAGAAGGTGAGCATGGTCGGCCACGATTTTGCTCTTGATCCGGGCATCGGCGTCTGCGGCAAACAGGGGCAGGGCGTGCCGGTCGGCGTCGGCCAGCCCAGTGTGAAGATTGAGGAAATCACGGTAGGGGGAACATCGCTATGAGTCTGAATCCGCTTGGGTTACTCGCCGAACATGCCGATTATTGCCTGCGCCGCGCGCGCGCGGGTGGTGCGGACGAGGCGGCGGTGTATATCGGCGAAAACAATGCGCACAGCGTGCAATGCCGGGGCGAGGCGATTGAGGAACTCTCGCGCGCGCGTGAACAGCGCCTGGCGCTCACCGTCTACTGCGGCAAGCGCAGCGGCAGCGCCAGCGTCAGCGAGTGGTCGCGCGCGGCGCTCGATGAGGCGGTTGATGCGGCACTCGCGGCGGCGCAATTTACCGAGGCCGATGCTGATTTCGGCTTGCCCGATCCCGCGCTGTACGCGCACATCGATGACGCGGCGCAGGCGGCGCTGGATCTTTATGATGATGCCATTCCCGATAGCGAAAGCCTGATGGCCGCCGCGCGCGCCTGTGAAGCAGCGGCATATGCGGCGGATGCGCGCATCGTCAACAGCGACGGCGGCAGCGCTTCCGTCGATGTTTACCAGCACCATTACGCCACGTCCAACGGCTTTGCCCACGGCGCGCGCGGCACGCGATCCGGGCTGTCCGTGTCGGTACTCGCGAAAAGCGGGGACAGCCAGCAGCGCGATTATGATTATGACCACGGCGTGCGTTGGCAAGGCCTGCGCGCGCCAGAGAGCATCGGGCAGCAGGCAGCGGCGCGTGCGCTGGCGGCGTTGCATCCGCAGGCGATGGTCTCCGGCGAATATCCGGTGCTGCTCCATCCCCAGGTCGCCGCCGGATTTTTCGGCCATCTGCTGCAAGCGCTCAATGGCCGTGCGCAATACCGTAAACTCAGTTTCCTTGCCGGTGCCTTAGAGCAGCAGGTATTGCCGGAGTGGCTCAGCTTGCGTGAACGTCCGCACTTGCCCGGCTTCGCCGCCTCGGCGCTCTGCGACAGCGACGGCATCGCGACGCAAGAGAGCGACATCATCCACGCGGGGCGCGTCGCCCGTTATCTCCTCGGCCATTACAGCGCCAAACGCCTCGGGATGCGCCCGACCGGCAACGCGGGCGGCGTGCGCAATCTTGGCATCCTCGCCGACGCGAGACATATATATAAGGATGACGCGCTGCTGCGCGAGATGGATCGCGGCGTCCTCATCACCAGCGTGATGGGGCAGGGCGTCAATCTGCTGACCGGCGATTATTCGCGTGGCGCGTCCGGTTTCTGGGTGGAGGGCGGGGAAATCGTCCATCCGGTGGAAGGGATAACGCTCGCCGGGCGCTTGCAGGATATGTACGCGGGCATCGTCGCCCTTGGTGATGACATCGACTGGCGCGGCAATATTCATGCGCCGTCGGTACTCCTTGCACCGCTCACGGTGGCGCAATGAACGACCACGACTGGATGGCGCTCGCGCTTGCCGCCGCACGCGAAGCGGAAGCGGCGGGCGAAGTGCCGATCGGCGCGGTGCTGGTGAAAGACGGCGCATTGCTCGCGCGCGGCAGGAATACCACCATCGCCGCGCATGATCCCTGCGGCCACGCGGAGATCAATTGCCTGCGTGCGGCAGGGCAAACCCTCGGCAATCATCGCCTGAACGGCTGTGCGCTCTATGTGACGCTGGAGCCGTGCGTGATGTGCGCCGGCGCACTGCTGCACGCGCGCCTCGACAAACTCGTCTTCGGCGCTTACGACCTGCGCGCCGGTGCCTGCGGCAGCGTTTACGACTTCATCCGCGAAACCCGCTTGAACCACACCCTGCGCGAAGTGAAGGGCGGGGTGGCAGAAGAAGCCTGCCGAACCTTGTTGCAGGAATTTTTCAAAAAAAGACGATAAGTCGTGATTTTTTACCATCTAAAAGCGCTTATTGTGAGAAAATTTCTCATAATAAGCGCTTAATGATGAGAAAATTTACCATTTTGCTGTTGTTACGGAAACCCCGTGGAAAAAAGCGCTGTTTTTGCCGCCGCTTTGCGGAAAATCGCGTTGACTTCCCCCAACCCTTTCCGTAAAATCGCGCGCTTTTAACGCATTCGGGGTATCCACCATGTCAAAAAGAACCTTCCAGCCCAGCAACCTCAAGCGCAAGCGCACCCACGGTTTCCGCGCGCGCATGGCCACCAAGAACGGCCGTCTGGTATTGAAGCGCCGCCGCGCCAAGGGTCGCCACCGTCTGACCGTCTAATCCGGCACGAACAGGCAGCGGACGGCGTGGCTGCGCTTTTCACCAAAGCATCCCGTCTGACGCAATCCGGCGAATTCAACGCTGTCTTCAACGCCCCGGAACGGAAAAGTAGCGACCGCTACTTCACTGTTCTGGGGCGTTGTGCGTCCGGCATTGACTGCCCGCGTCTCGGACTCGTCGTCGCCAAGCGCCAGATCGCCCGCGCCCACGAGCGCAACCGGGTGAAACGCCTGATTCGCGAGAGCTTCCGCCTGTATCCGCATGAAAGCGCGCAGGATATGGTCGTTATTGTGCGCCATGCCGCACAACATGCCGACAACGAAGAGCTTTTTCGCGCGCTCGCGCGTCACTGGCGGAAGATGGCACCGTGAAATGGCTGTTCATCCGCCTGATCCGTCTCTACCGCCTGACCTTGAGTCCGTGGCTCGGGCAGCAATGCCGTTTCGAGCCGACCTGTTCGCGTTACGGCGAAGAAGCCATCGAGCGCTTTGGCGCGTGGCGTGGCGGTTGGTTAACGCTGAGGCGTATATTAAAATGCGGCCCCTGGCATCCGGGGGGGTATGACCCCGTCCCCGACAATTCCGTGGAGAAACATGAAAACTAACATCCGAATGATTTTGTATGTGCTGGCCTGCGGGCTGGCTTTGATTTTGTGGCAACGCTGGCAATTGGCGCAGCAACCGCCGCAAACGGCCAACCCGGCAGTAGCGGTGCAGGAAGCGGCGGGGCAGGGCGTGCCTTCGGCGGCAGCCAGCAGCAATGCGGGCGGTGTGCCGGTAGCGACGACTGGCAGCGCGGCCAGCGATCAGGCATCGCGTCAACTGATTGATGTGCATACGGATGTTCTCCATCTCCAGATTGATCCGCAGGGCGGTACCGTGGTCCGCGCCGAATTGCTCGACTATTCGGTGAGCAAGGACGACCGCGCGCCGCTCGCCCTGATGCGCAATGAAAATCCCATGCGCTTTTTGCTGCAAAGCGGCCTCGTTGGTGGCGATGCGCCCACCCATGCGGCGCTGTTCGCCAGCGCGCAGAACGAATATCGCCTCGCTGACGGCGCGGAAACGCTGAGCGTGCCGCTCACTTGGCAGGGCGACAACGGCGTGACCGTGGAAAAAACCTACACCTTCAAGCGCGGCGAATACGATTTCCGCCTTGAGCAAAGCGTCAACAACCAGAGCAGCGCGGATTGGCGCGGCTTTGCCTACCATCAGCTCGTTTTCGGCCAGTCTGCGGCCAAGGGCGGCATCGGCCAGCTTTACACCTTTACCGGTGCGGTAACCTCCACCCCGGATGACCGCTACCACAAGATTGATCTCGCCGACATCCGCAAATCGCACGAGAAAAACAATTCGCTCAACCTCCACACCCAGGAAGGCTGGGTGGCGATGATCCAGCATTATTTCTTGGGCGCTCTCATTCCGCAGCAGGGCGAGGCGCAGAAGTTCTACACCAACTATCACGCGGGCGATCACATCGTCGGCACCTCTTCTGCGGAAATCACGGTGGCAGCGGGCAGCGAAGCGCGTTTTGCGATGGATGCCTATGTCGGCCCGAAACAGCAGGATCGCCTCAAGGCCGCCGCGCCCTATCTCGACAAAACCGTGGATTACGGCTTCCTCTTCATGATTGCCCAGCCGATGTTCAAGGCGCTGGTCTTCATCCACAGCCTGATTGGCAACTGGGGCTGGGCGATTATCGCGATGACCATTCTGATCAAGCTCATCTTCTTCGTGCCGTCCGCCTGGGCGTACAAGTCGATGGCGAAGATGCGCAAACTCGCACCGGAAATGCAGCGCTTGAAAGAGCGCTACGGCGATGACCGTCAGGCGATGAGCCAGGCGATGATGCGCATGTACCGCGAAGAGAAGGTCAATCCGGCGAGCGGCTGTTTACCCATGCTGTTGCAGATTCCCTTCTTCATCGCCTTCTACTGGGTGCTGGTGGAATCGGTGGAATTGCGCCAGGCGCCGTGGTTCGGCTGGATTCAGGATTTGTCGGTGATGGATCCCTATTTCATCCTGCCGGTCATCAACGCCGGGCTGATGTTCCTCCAGCAGAAACTCAACCCGCCGCCGCCCGATCCGGTACAGGCGAAAGTCATGATGATGCTGCCGCTGATCTTCGGCTTCATGTTCATGTGGTTCCCCTCG
Organism: Cardiobacteriaceae bacterium; assembly: GCA_030532785.1. Lineage (GTDB taxonomy): Bacteria > Pseudomonadota > Gammaproteobacteria > Cardiobacteriales > Cardiobacteriaceae > JAUMXB01. Next base: position 5,663 of record JAUNKJ010000043.1, on the reverse strand, counting down.
GGTCTGGTGCTTTACTGGACGGTGAGCAACGCCTTCGGCATCGTGCAGCAATATGTGATGAACAAGCGCTACGGCGAGCCGCGCATCAAGCCCGCGAAAGCCGCCGGATGACGGAAGACACCATTGCCGCCATTGCCACGCCACCCGGAACGGGTGGCGTTGGCGTGATCCGCATCAGCGGCGGCAAGGCGCAAGAGATTGCACAAGCGCTTGCCGGCAAGCTCCCCGCGCCACGCGAGGCCACCTTGGCGCGTTTTCGTGATGGCAGCAATGCCACCCTCGACCAGGGGCTGATCCTCTACTTCCCCGCACCCCATTCCTTTACCGGCGAAGATGTTGTGGAATTGCAGGGGCATGGCGGCGTCGCCGTCATGCAGAATCTGCTGCACGCCTGCTTTGCCGCTGGCGCACGCCCCGCCGAACCCGGCGAATTTTCGCGGCGTGCCTTTGTCAACGGCAAGATGGACCTTGCCCAGGCCGAAGCCGTTGCCGACCTGATTGCCGCGCGCTCGCAGGCTGCGGTGCAGGCAGCGAACCGCTCGTTGCAGGGCGAATTCTCGCGCGAGGTGAACACGCTGGCCGACGAGATTTACCACATCCGCCTCTATGTGGAAGCGGCGCTCGATTTTCCCGAAGAAGAGATCGATTTCCTGAGCGAGGGCGCGATTGAAGCGCGTCTCGTCGCCTGGGGCGAACGTCTCGGGCATCTGCTGGCGCGCACCGCGCAGGGGCGTCTTTTGAACGACGGCATCGAACTCGCCATCATCGGCAAGCCCAACGCGGGCAAATCCAGCCTGCTCAATGCGCTCCTCGGTGAAGAACGCGCGATTGTCACCGACCAGGCCGGGACCACGCGCGACATCGTGCGCGAACATCTCGTCATCGCCGGCATTCCCGTGCATGTGCTGGATACCGCCGGCCTGCGCGACAGCCATGATGTCGTCGAGCAGGAGGGCATCCGCCGCGCGCGCCAGGCGATGCACGATGCCGACATCATCCTCTGGTTGCGCGATGGCACGGTAGCGGATGGGCGCGACACGCTCGACGCGCCGCCGGGCAAGCCGCTGCTCGAAGTGTGGAACAAGGCCGATCGCGTCGCCGCGCTTGATGGCGACGAACGCCTGTGGATTTCCGCGAAAACCGGCGCGGGATTGGAGCAACTCAAAAGCACCATTGCCCGTCTTGCCGGACAGGAAAGCCACGAAGAAGCGCCGTTCATCGCCCGCGCCCGCCATGTGCATGCACTGGAAACGGCACAGGCGCATTACCGCGATGCGCTTGCGCAAATCCGCGGCCTGCGCGCCGGGGATTTGCTCGCTGCCGATCTCTGGCAGATACACGATGCGCTCGGCAGCATCACCGGCAAAGTCAGCGCCGACGACCTTCTCGGCGGCATTTTTGCGAGCTTCTGCATCGGCAAATAAAGACAGGGCTGTACCACTACATCTGGTGTCTCGCAAGAACGCGACATCAAGATATAGTATTTTCTTGGCAATCAAGCACAAATCAAATTGGCACTTGCCCGGTGCGAAAATCGGCCTAAAATGGCCTGTCATTTTTTGTCACCTGTTGTCGCCATGGCTCGCAATCTTTTCGAAAAACGCATTCAAATCAAGCCTTACGAATATCCGGAATTGCTCGAATTCAAAGACGCGATTCGTCATTCCTACTGGCTGCACACCGAATTCAATTTCACCAGCGACATCCAGGACTACAAGACCGTCATCAACGACCGCGAGCGCAGTGTGCTTACCCGCACCATGCTCGCCATCTCGCAAGTGGAAGTGAGCGTCAAGCGCTTCTGGGGCGACCTCTACCGCTATTTCCCCAAGCCGGAAATCGACGACGTTGGCGGCACCTTTGCCGAAAGCGAAATCCGCCACAAGGACGCCTACTCCTTCCTCCTGGAAAAACTCGGCATGAACGACATGTTCGCCCACATCACCGAGATTCCCGCGCTGATGGCGCGCATCCAGTACATCGAAGATTTCATGCGCGACAAGGACATTGGCCGCGAGCGCTTCGTCCTCTCCCTTGTCCTCTTCTCGCTCTTCGTCGAACACATCTCGCTCTTCGGCCAGTTCCTCATCATCATGTCCTTCAACAAGCACAAGAATTTGTTCAAGGGCATCTCCAATGCCGTGGAAGCCACCTCCAAGGAAGAAGAAATCCATGGCCGCTTCGGCATCGCCCTTTACAACATCATCAAGGAAGAGCATCCGCGCCTCTTCAGCCCCGACTTCTACGACGAGCTGCAACTCTTGGCCGACCAGGCGCTTGAAGCCGAACGCGCCATCCTCGCCTGGATTTTCGAAGAAGGCGACCTCGACTTCATCGACCGCGACACCGTGGAAAACTACATCGTCAACCGTTACAACCGCTCGCTGGAAATCCTCGGCCTCAACGCCCCCTACCTCGTCGCCGGACAGCTCCTCCAGCAAACCGAATGGTTCGACATCGAAATCCTCTCCGGCAAGGAAAACGACTTCTTCTACAAACGCAGCACCGATTACAGCAAGAAAACCAAGCAAATCACTGCTGACGACCTTTTCTGAACCGCACCGCAACCACCCGCAACCGAACACCGCACATGGAGAACACGATGACCCACGCCGCCCAACGCCCCGATTTCGCCTGGCTCAACGCAGACAGCCGCCTCTTCCTCGAACGGGGCTACTTGCTGGACGGCACCACCCCCGGAGCCCGCATCCGCGCCATCGCCGAACACGCCGGGGAAATCCTTGAAGACCCGACATTCGCCGACAAATTCCACCACTACATGGCGCGCGGCTACTTCTCCCTCTCCTCGCCCGTATGGTCCAACTTCGGCCTCAGCCGCGGCCTGCCCATCTCCTGCTTTGGCAGCTACATCGGCGACTCCATCCACGACATCATGTCCACCACCGCCGAAGTCGGCATGATGAGCAAAATCGGCGGCGGCACCAGCGCCTACTTCGGCCACATCCGCCCGCGCGGCAGCGCCATCAGCAACAACGGCAAATCCGACGGCTCCTTCAACTTCAGCAAACTCTTCGACACCATCATCGACGTCATCTCGCAAGGCACCTCGCGCAAAGGCCAATTCGCGGGCTACATCGACATCGACCACGGCGACATCGACGAATGGCTCGACATCCACACCGAAGGCAACCCCATCCAGCTCATGTACTACGGCGTGTGTATCAGCAACGACTGGCTTGAATCCATGAAAGCAGGCGACCCTGACAAACGCCGCATCTGGGCCAAAGTCCTGCAACGCCGCGCCGAAACCGGCATCCCCTACCTCTTCTTCAAAGACAACGCCAACGCCGGCCGCCCCGAGGTCTACAAAGCGCTCGACATGCCCGTCTACGCCTCCAACCTCTGCACCGAAATCATGCTCCCGGCAAGCCCCGACGAAAGCTTCGTCTGCTGCCTCTCCTCCATGAACCTGCTGCACTACGACGAATGGAAAGACACCGACGCCGTGGAAACCTTGACCTCCTTCCTCGACGCCGTCATGAGCGAATTCATCGAAAAAAGCGCGAGCATCCCCTTCCTTGACCGCGCCCACCGCTTCGCCAAACGCCACCGCGCGTTGGGCTTAGGCGTCCTCGGCTGGCACAGCTATCTGCAAGCGCACCGCATCCCCTTCGACAGCTTCGCCGCCATGCAGAAAAACAACGAAATCTTCAAACTGCTGCACGACAAAACGCTTGCCGCCTCCAAAGCGCTCGCCGCCAAATTCGGCGAACCCGACATCCTCAAAGGCCAGGGACAACGCAACACCACCCTCATGAGCATCGCCCCCACCAAATCGAGCAGCTTCATCTTGGGCGGCGTCTCCCCCTCCGTCGAACCCTTCAAATCCAACTACCACGTCAAAGACCTCGCCAAAATCAAAACCACCTACAAAAACCCCTACCTACAACAACTCCTGCAGGAAAAAGGCCTGGACAACGAACAAACCTGGGAAAGCATTCTCCTGAACGACGGCTCCGTGCAACACCTCGACGGACTCACGGAAGAAGAAAAAGACGTCTTCAAAACCTTCTCGGAAATCAGCCAGTTGGCTGTCATCCAGCAAGCCGCGCAACGTCAGCAATACATCGACCAGGGGCAAAGCATCAACGTCATGATCCACCCCGACACCCCCACCAAAGACGTCAACCAGCTCTACCTCACCGCCGCCGAACTCGGCCTCAAATCGCTCTACTACCAGCACAGCATCAGCGCCGCCCAGCGCTTCAACCGCAACCTGCTCAATTGCAGCAGCTGCGAAGGCTGATTGCCGCAAAACATCCGTGGCGTAGGGTGGGGCAACCCACCATGCAGAGATTGATTTCATAAAAACGGTAAAAATAGACATTTTTTATCATAGTGAAGCGCTTGTTGTGACTGGAACAGCTCGCGCAGCGAGAGAAATTTTTGCACGATAAGCGCTTATGGATGAGAAAATTTCTCAAACCCTGCGTGGGTGGGTGCCAATCCGCCATTTTGCATTGGCGTAGGTCGGTCACTTTGTGGCCGACATTCTTTGCATAAACGTTCATTACCCAGAGTCGTAGGGTGGGCTTCAGCCCACCATTCCTGGGATGGACGTCAGCCATGCGCTAACGACATATCGCGAAACCATCATAAAACCGAAGGAAAGATCGGATCACTCGACAAGCGCACTTCGACAGGCTCGACAGAAGTGGCGCATGGAAAACCGTAATAAACGCATTGTTTTGGGTAACATCGCTTTTAAAAAGGAAAACCAATGATGGATCAATCAAGACTGAAAGCATATTTCAGCAAGAAAAAAGCAGAATTGACCACGTTGAGCCAAAAATACTGGAATCAACTTCTGGCAAAGCCGCGGCATGAGCAACTGCTATGGGTATTTGCCATAGAAGTCGCCTTGGCGATTATCTTTTTCGTGCCGCTGATGGTTTTGGCGTCAAGTTTCACCATTATTGAAAAAATCCTCACCACTACAGGTGTCTGGACTTTGATCACCGTATTGATCTCCAGCCCTATCGCATTTTTTGTTTGGAAATTCCGCGATGAAAATACCATTCACCAACTGGAAAACCAGCGCAAAGATGTGAACCTGAAGGAATTCCAGAAAATTGCCGAATGGGTCAGCGGTTTGCATTTGGTGGAAGACAAGATTGTCAAGAAAACAAAAAGCACGGAAAAAGCGGCAGGGAATCATCCTTCAGGGCAAGAGCAGAAAACGGATGGGACTCCTGAAATGGAAACCAGCCATGAATACGGACAAGCCGGTCAATCGCGGCATATTCCCAGCCATAGCCGCCAAGACGGTGCGGTCGGTCTACAGGTAGCAGCGGTGTATATGCTGAAGCCATTTTACTGCGGCGAACATGGCGAGGGTTTCCGCAAACCTGCGCTTAACCTGCTGACTTCCGCATGGTTGGCACTATTTAAACAGCTGGAAAAGGATAAGAAAAATCAACCGACTCATCAGCAGCTGTATCCCGAGTTGCTGAGTAACAGCCCCTTGGCCATCGCTTTGACGGAAGTATTATTGGCGGATGGTGGCACACATCTCCGTCATCATCGTGAGGTATTTCCCAATCTCTATTTGCCCTATTTGAATCTGCATTTGCCTGGCTTGGATAAGGAAGAAGTATTACAGCTGTTTGTGGGTTTGAAATGCAGGGGAATAAATTTGGAAA
>JAUNKJ010000042.1 GCA_030532785.1 Cardiobacteriaceae bacterium | reverse complement strand
ATTTCTTGATTTTTCTATGGAATGTAAATCTTTACACCCCCACCCTAACCCTCCCTCGCAAGCGGGGGAGGGAAAATAAAGACCCAGCATACTTTTCAGGACACCACCACATTTCGAACATGCTTCAACACCTGAAAAAGTTGTTTATTTGCTGCCCTCACCCCAACCCCAATCTCGCTGCGCGAGCTCTTCGACTGGAACAGCTCGCGCAAGCGAGAGTCCCACGGGAGAGGGGCTTGATTCCGCGATTATTTTTCGATTTTTAGGCGTTTTTTCAACATGTTGTTTTCGATTAAGAATTATTCCGGACTGTAGTGGCTTATAGTGAGAAAATTTCTCACAATAAGCGCTTAATGATGGTAAAAAATCACTATTTTTTATGTTTTGATGAATGCGCTGCGCTGCTTACAGCAGCGGGCTGACGAGGCGCACGCAGCGTTCGAGGAAGCGTTGCAGGCGCGGTCTTTGCGCCCATTTGCTGCGGCTCAAGGGTTCGCAGTGTTCGCGGTAGCCGTGTTGCAGGGCGGCGATTTTGCCGACGGTGGCGGCGTCGTAGACGGCGAGCGAGAGTTCCATGTTGAGGTAGAAGCTGCGCATGTCCATGTTGACGGTGCCGAAGAGCGCGTATTGGTTGTCGATGACGACGGTTTTGCTGTGCAGCAGGCCGCCGGTGAATTTTTCGATGCGCACGCCGACGCTGAGCAGCGGCTGGTAGTAGGCTTTGGAGGCGTAGCCGACGAGTTTGGAGTCGTTGAGGGCGGGGACCATGAGGGTGACGGCGACGCCGCGCCGCGCCGCATTTTGCAGGGCGTCGAGCAGCGCTTCGTCGGGGACGAAGTAGGGGGTGGTGATGACGATGCTTTCTTGCGCGGCGTAGAGGGCGCACATCAGGGTGTCGTAGACGACGTAGCTGTTTTCGTCGGGGGCGGAGGGGATGACTTGCAGCGCCGCGCCGCTGCCCGCGCGGGCGGTGGCATCGGGGATATCGGCTTGCAGGTAGCCTTCGATGCGTTCGATGGTGGCTTTGAGGTTGTCGTCGTTTTCCACTGCCCAGTCAGCGTAGTAAACGCCGGCGAGGACGCGGGCGACGGGGCCTTCAAGACGCAGCATGGCGTCCACCCATTGGCCGACGCCGCTGTCCTGCTTGAAGGTGGCGGGGTCAACGAGGTTGTAGCTGCCGGTGTAGGCGATTTGGTAATCGACAATGAGCAGCTTGCGGTGGTTGCGCAAGTCGCTGCGCACAAAGAGGGTTTTGAAGAAGCCGACGGGCAGCGCTTCGGTCACGGCGACGCCGGAGGCGCGCAGGCGCTCCGGCCACTCGGATTTGAAGAAGGCGCTGCTGCCCACGGCGTCTGCGAGCAACTGGCAGCTTACCCCGCGCGAGGCGGCGCGCATCAGCGCTTCGAGGACGGCGGCGACGCGCCCCGCGCCATCGACGATGTAGAACATGAGCAGGCAGGAGACTTCGGCGCGGTCGATGTCGGCGATGAAGGCTTCGAGCATGGCGTCGGTGTCGGTGAGGAGTTTGGCATCGTTGCCGTCGTTGATGGTGAAACCGGCATCGAGCCGCGACAGATGCGCGATTTTCGCAAAGCGCGGGGCGATGGTTGAGGTATCGGCAACGGCGGTTTCCACAAAGCGGTCGCGGAAAGTGTCGTAAAACGCCGTCATTTCCTGCTTGCGCCGCGCGCGACGGTTGCCAAGGCGTGGCTCGCCGATCAGCAGGTAGAGCAGGGTGCCGACATAGGGCAGGGCGAAGAGTACCACCAGCCACGCCAGCGCCGCGCTGCTCGATTTGCGGCTGTAAATCACGCGCATGGCAAAGAGTACATTGAGGGAAAAATGCCCCAGAATCAGCCATTCACCCAAAGTCATATCCGTCTCCGGCAAAAAGAAAGACAGTATAGCCGCTCCCCCGAAAAAACGGGCGGCACATATATAATGCCCGCCTTTTCCCGCCGGTTTTCCCATGCGCATCTTGAGCTACAACATCCAGGCCGCCATCCACAGCACCAGCTACCTGAGCTACACCTGGCAATGGCCGCGACAAATCCTGCCCAACCGCGCGAAAACCGCGACGCTCGAACGCATCGCCGCCTTCATCAACGCCTTTGATGTCGTCTGTCTGCAGGAAATCGAACTCGGCGGCCTGCGCAACGGCTTCAAAAGCCAGGCGGAACAACTCCTTGCCCTCACCGATTTCCGCCACGCCGCCTTTCAGACCAACCGCCGCCTGTCGCGCCTGTCGCTGCACGGCAACCTCATCCTGAGCAAAACGCCCGCCGATGTCGTCCTCGATACGCCCTTGCCGGGACAAATCCGCGGGCGCGGCATCATCGCCGTCAAAAGCGGCGATACCGTTATCGCCACCACTCATCTCTCATTGGGCAAACTCGACCAATACCGCCAGCTGCGCTACATCCGCGCCGCACTTGGCGAACATCCGCGCGTGCTGCTCACCGGCGATTTGAACTGCGAACGCGACGCTGCCGCGCTCACCATCCTCACCGACCATCATTACCGCCTCCTTGGCGACGCCACCCCCACCTTCCCGAGCTGGAAACCGAAAAAAAGCCTGGATCACGCGCTCGCCAAGGGGATAGCGGCGACGAGCCGCGTCGTGCCTTTCCACGGTTCGGATCATTTGCCGGTGGATGTCAGGGTGTATGGGTAGGGGGGATATGGCAGGGAAGCGGCTATAAACGGAAGGATGGGCTTACGGCTATCCTACGGTTTAATTTTATAAAAGTAGCTCAGTACACGATAAAATTCAAAAACATTCACTAAATCAACCCCTCTCCCACAGGGGGGGCTTTAATTCGCTGCTTTATTGGAAGTTCATTGCGTTAAAGCAGTATTTGATGCCGGTCACAGAATGCGGAAATGAGCAGCAAACGTAGGCTGGGTTAGCGGCAATGCCGCGTAACCCAGCGTGATGTTTGATGTTTTGCTGGGTTACGGCTGCGCCTAACCCAGCCTACGCTCGCTGCGCGATGGTGGGTTGACACCTACCCTACGTTTTTGTTGATGAGAAATTTTCTCATGAATAAGCGCTTATTGCGATAATTTTTCTCACAATAAGCGCTTCTGTGTGGTAAAAAATTGCTATTTTTGCTTATTTTTTGAATTTTTCGCTGTTGCGCGCCACGTCCAGCATCATGTTGAGGCCGATGGCGAAGCTGTCTTCGTCGAGGCCGAATTTGGGGTGGTGATGCGGGTAGTGGTTGCCGTTGCTGCCCGCGCCGATGAAGGCGTAGGTGGCAGGGACGATCTGGCCAAAGGCGCTGAAGTCTTCGCCGCCCATCATCGGCGGGTAGCTGGTGACTTTGTCGCCGTGGCGCGCGCGGGCGATGTCGCGGACGATGGCGGTTTTTTCCGGGTCGTTCCAGGTGACGCTGTAGCCGATTTGGTAGTCGAAGGTGTAGCTGGCGCCGGCGGCGTCGCAGAGGCCTTTGATGAGTTTTTCGATGTTTTCCCGGGCAAATTGCCGGTGTGCTTCGCTGATGGTGCGCACGCTGCCGGTGAGTTCGGCGGTGTCGGGGATGATGTTTTGCGCACTGCCGGCGTGGAAGAGGGTGTTGGAGATGACCATGGCGTCGTGCGGGTCAACGCGGCGGGCGACGATGCCCTGGAGGAGGGTGACGAATTGTGCGCCGATGAGGACGGGGTCGATGCTGTAGTTGGGCATGGCGGCGTGGCCGCCTTTGCCCTGGATGGTGATGTGGTAGACGTCGGTGTTGGCGCTGGCGGCACCGTCTTTGATGTCGATGATGCCGGTTTCCGAGGTGGAGAAGAGGTGGTGGCCGTAGATGAAGTCGAAGTCGTTGAAGTAGCCGGTGGCGACCATTTCTTGCGCGCCGCCGGGGAGTTTTTCTTCGGCGTGCTGGAAGATGGCGTGGATTTCGCCCGAGAATTCATCGAGGTGTTCGTCGATGTATTGGCAGGCGGCCATGAGGATGGCGGTGTGGCCGTCGTGGCCGCAGGCGTGCATTTTGCCGGGTGTTTGCGATTTGAAGGGGAGTTCGTCGCGTTCTTCCTGGATGGGGAGGGCGTCGATGTCGGCTCTGAGTCCGAGTTTTGCGCCGGGGCGGCCGGTGTCGAAGGCGACGACGACGCTGGTCGGGGTGAGGCGGTGGATGGTGGCGTGTTGCAGTTTGCCCATTTCTTCGGCGATGTAGCGGCTGGTTTCCACTTCTTCAAAGGAGAGTTCGGGGTGTTGGTGGAGGTGGCGGCGCCATTGGATGAGTTGGTCGAGGTATTTTTGCATGGTGGGTTCCTTTTGGTTTGAAGCAGTTGGGAATTTTGGGGTAAGGGTTTTGTCGCTGCGCGGCTTTTTATAAACCCTCTCCCCAACCCCGCCCCCACAGGGGGAGGGGCTTGTTGTGTTACGGCGCAAGGTGGATGGGGCCGCCGGGGCCGACGGGCCAGCCCATGAGGTACCAGGCGATGAGGAAGGCGGTCCAGATGAGGGCGAAGGCGATGCTGTAGGGCAGTAGCGCCGCGATCAGGGTGCCCATGCCGAAGTTTTTCACGTAGCGTTGGGCGAAGGAGAGGATGAGGGGCATGTAGGGCATCATCGGGGTGATGGGGTTGGTGATGGAGTCGCCGACGCGGTAGATCATTTGTGTGAAGGCGGGGTGGTAGCCGAGGAGCATCATCATGGGGACGAAGATGGGGGCGAGGATGGCCCATTTGGCTGATGCGCTGCCGATGAGCATGTTGATGCTCATCGAGAGGAAGACGATGCCGACAATCAGGGTGATGCCGCTTTGTCCGGCAAGCGCGTCCGCGCCTTTGATGGCGAGGATTGTGCCGAGGTTGCTCCAGTTGAAGTAGGCGAGCATTTGTGCGGCGAAGAAGACGATGACGATGTATGGCCCCATGGCGGCCATGGCTTCGCCCATCATGCGCGCGATGTCGGAGCCGTTTTTCGCGGTGCCGGCCATGCGGGCGTAGACCGCGCCGGGGAAGAAGAAGACGATGGCGAGGATGAAGACGATGCCGTTCATCAGCGGCGATTTGTTGATGAGGCTGCCGGTTTCGGCGTTGCGCAGGAAGGCGTCCTCGGGCAGGGTGAGGAGCAGGAGGATGCCAATCAGCGCGAAGAGGGTGAAGTTCGCTGCCCACATCGCCTTGCGCTCGCGCGGGGTGATGGGGTCGTTGTCGCTTGCCGCGATGCCCGCTTCCGCCTGGTATTGCCCCATGCGCGGGATGGTGATTTTCACCGTGATGTACCAGGAGACGAAGAGCAGGAGGAAGGTGGAGGCGGCGATGAAGTAGTAGTTCATCGTCGGGTTGAGGCTTTCTGCGAGCGGCTTGTCGAGCAATGCCGCTGCCGGGGCGGTGAAGGTGAGGGCGAGGATGTCGGTGAGGCCGACGGTGAGATTGGCGGCAAAACCGCCCAGCACGGAGGCATAGGCGCAGACCATGCCGGCGATGGGGTGATACCCCATGCGCAGGAAGAGTATGGCGGCGATGGGCGGCAGGATGATGATGGCGGCGTCGGCAGCCATGTTGCCCATGATGCCGACGAAGATGATCATCGGCACCATCAGGACGCGCGGCGCGCGCTGCACGGCGGCTTTCATCAGGGTTTCAAACCAGCCGGATTTTTCGGCGATGCCGATGCCGATCATGGCACCGAGTACGGTGGCCAGCGGCGGGAAGGTGGCAAAGTTCTTGATGGCTTCTTCGACGGCGCGCACGAGGTTGGCGCGGGTGAAGAGGTTGATGGCGTGGATGGTTTCGCCGTTGGCGGGGTTGACGGCGGAGACGCCTGCCATGGCCGCGAGCCACGAGGCGATGAGTACGATGACGCACAGGCCGATGAAGATGAAGAAGGGGTCGGGGAGTTTGTTGCCCGCCGCTTCGATGCTATCGAGCATGCGGGTGAGCAGGGAACGCTTGGGAAGGTCAGTCATCGCTATCTCCTCGTTATATGTTGCGAGGGGGCAAGCCTAGCACAGCTTTTTGTTGCGGGAAAAGCGCGGCTGGTGTGGCGTTGACAGGGGGGAGGGTGTTTGCGGGGTGGTAAATGGGATAGTGGTTTTTTCTCATCATGAAGCGCTTGGTGTGAGATACTTTCTCATGGTAAGCGCTTGATGGTGGTAAAAAATCACTATTTCTTATTGTTTTGTGAATAGTAGGATGGGCGTAAGCCCATGCGGTATCGCGAAGCGATTGTAGGCTGGGTTAGCGGCGAAGCCGCGTAACCCAGCATATATGAAAATGGTGGGTTGACACCCACCCTACGGTTGCTACGGAGCAGAGCTGGTAGGCTGGGTTAGGTGCGAAGCGCCGTAACCCAGCGCGGTGTTGGACGTTTTTGCTGGGTTACGTCCTTCGGACTAACCCAGCCTACAAATCGCGGCACGACGGTGGGCTGAAGCCCACCCTGCGGGGATGATTTTCAGGGATTCCAGTTGGCGAAGTTGGCAAGGATTTGCAGGCCGGCGGCGGCGGATTTTTCCGGGTGGGCTTGCAGGCCGGCGAGGTTGTCGCGGGCGATGGCGGCGGGGAAGGAGATGCCGTAGCGGGTTTCGCCGATGGTGTAGGGGGTGGTGGGGAGGTGGTAGCTGTGGACGTAGTAGTAGTGGCTGTGGTCGGGGATGTTTGCCCACAGCGGATGGGCGCGGGTTTGGCGGATGGTGTTCCAGCCCATGTGGGGGATTTTGATTTTCTGGCTGGATGCGCGTTGTTCTGCATCAAAGCGTTTGACGGTGCCGGCAAAGAAGCCGAGGCCGTCGATGCCGCCGTTTTCTTCGCTGTGCTGCATCATGAGTTGCGGGCCGATGCAGATGCCGAGGAAGGGTTTTTCCCGCGCGGCTTGTTTGAGGGCTTCTTCGATGTCCTGGGCGCGGATGTTGGCCATGCAGCCTTTGATGGCGCCCTGGCCGGGGAGGAGGATGCGGTCGGCTTTGCGGATGTCGGCGGCGGTGGTGGCGAGGGTGATGCGGGTTTTGGGGGCGGCGTGGGCGAGGGCTTTGTGGACGCTGTGGAGGTTGCCCATGCCGTAGTCGATGATGGCGATGTTCATGGCTGTGTGTGGCGGCGGCGTTTGATGAGGTTGACGAGGAGGGGGTAGAGGATGGCGGGGAGGAGGGCGGTGATGGGGGCGAGGCGGCGCGCGGTGTCGTGGCCGAGTTTGGCGACGAGGGCGTCGGTTTCCGGGGTGGGGGGGAAGAATTCCTGGCCGCCGGTTGCGGCGTGGAGTTGTTGTTGCAGGTCAATATGATGGAGGTAAACGGCGAGGAGGATGAGGGCGTAACAGGTGATGACGCTGAGGATGAGGCTGCCGCGCCGCCGGGGGTTCGCGAGCCAGGGGAGGATGAGGGCGATGATGAGGGGTATCCAGATCATGGGCGCTGCTCCAGTTGGGCGAGGAGTTCGCGGTGCGCGCGGCGGCATTCGTCGGCGCTCGCGAAGGGGATGTGCAGGGGCGTGGTGTAGGTGATGAAGTGGATGAGGAGGATGTTGCCGCGTTCGGCGATCCAGGTGATGTGGCGGGGGTTGACGGTGTGGCCGTTGATGTGGATGAGGTTCACAGGCTGCCTTTGGTGGAGGGGATTTGGTTGGCGGTGCGCGGGTCGGGGGCGGCGGCGGCGCGCAGGGCGCGGCCGAAGGCTTTGAAGAGGGTTTCGGCGATGTGGTGGTTGTTTTCGCCACGGAGGTTGTCGATGTGGAGGGTGGCGCGGGCGTGGTTGGCGAAGCCCTGGAAGAATTCGTAGAGGGCTTCGCTGTCGATGCCGCCGATGTTGTCGCGGCTGAAATGGGCGTGGAAAAAGAGGCCGGGGCGGCCGGAGAAGTCGATGACGACGCGGGAGAGGGCTTCATCAAGCGGGACGTAGGCGTGGCCGTAGCGGCTGATGCCACGTTTGTCGCCCAGCGCTTCGCGCACGGCGTCGCCCAGGACGATGCCGGTGTCTTCGATGGTGTGGTGGCAGTCGACGTGGAGATCGCCGTGGCATTCGATGCTGAGGTCGATGAGGCCGTGGCGCGCGATTTGTTCGAGCATGTGGTCAAAGAAGCCGAGGCCGGTGGCGAGGGTGGATTCGCCGCTGCCGTCGAGGTTTACGGCAAGGCGGATTTGGGTTTCGCGGGTGTTGCGCTGGATGGTGGCGGTGCGGTTCATGGCGGGGATGGGTGGTGGATGAGGGGAGGATTATATAGTGTCAATGGGTTGATGTTGTTGGTTGTTTTATGTTTTTGTGTTTTATGGTGGTTTTTTATCATGATGAAGCGCTTGTGGTGAGAAATTTTTGCATGGTAAGCGCTTGATGGTGAGAAAAAAACACTATGGCTGTGGTCAGGTTTTCGCGGCCGATGGATTTTTTCCAGAGATGGCGATATTCTGCGGCGCAGTAACTATATCCACCAACCGAGGAGAGAATCATGAAGAAGTTGTTGTTGCCACTGGTGTTTTGTGCCGGTTTGGCGGAGGCGGCGGAATGTCCGGCGCCGGATGCGCTGGCGGTTGCCGGTATCCGCATGGGGGCGACGCTTGCCGAGGTGCAGCAGGCGTATCCCGCCGCCGCTCTTGACGGGACAAAACTCGCGCCTATCGAGAGGGATGAGGTAAGCCGCCGTGATCCGGGGATTTCCACGCTGCGTTTCGTCGGCATGGATGGCGAGGGGCGGGTGAACGCGATCAGCGCCAGTTTTGAAGCGCCGCTGGCGACGCCGGAAACCGCGCCGGAAGATGTGCTGAAAAACGTGATCGCCCATTATCAGTGGCCTGCCGATGGCTGGGAAAAACGGGCGCTGATGGATACGGGCGAGATGAAGGAATTGGGCTACAGCGAAGATGCCGCGCGTTTTGTGCTTGACTGCGAGGCTTACCAGATCGAGGTGGCGCAGGATTTCGGCGTGGGGCAGCAGTCGCTCGGTGCTTCTCTGCTTGTTGAAGTGAAAAAATAGCGTTTTTTTACCATAAGAAGCGCTTCATCATGATAAAAAACCATCATTTTTGGAGGATTTATGAAAAAATATAGTGTGCTGTTTTTGCTGGCATTGCCGTTTTCTGCCTTTGCCCTGGAGAGCAAGGCGGACAACAGCGGCGATTGGCAATATATTTGCGACAATACCGGCACTTGCCGCATTGCCGGTTATCAGGAGAAGGATAATTTGCAGGCCATTTCCCTGCTCTTTACCCGCGAAGCGGGGCTGGATGCGCCGACGACGGCGGAGATTGCCCTGCTTCCGGAAAACGAAGTGGCGATTCCTGAAAAAGTAACGCTGGAAATTGGCGGCAAAGTGCAGGGCGAGCTGGCGATCGACAAGGAAAGCGGGCGCGGCACCCTCGACGAAGCGGCAATCAAGGCGGTGATCGAAGCGCTGCGTGATCACGGCGACAAGGCCGAGATTCGCGTGCGCGGCGGCGATTTGCAATGGCAATTGTCGGCCAAGGGCGCGGGGGCGATGTGGTTTGGCGCGGAGTCTTTCCAGAAGCGCATTGGCACGCCGTCTTCATGGATGAGCCCCGGCGATCGCACCGAGGGGCTGCTGGAAGCGGTGGCGAAACCAGTGATCAAAACCGCGCCGGTGAGTCAGGAGGCCGCGCGAGTCGTCAAGCCCGGCGAGGGCGATTATGACCGTTTGCGCGCCCTGCTGGCGGAGACTGAGCGCAAGGCGAGGGCGGCGGATGATGTTGCCTGCGAACGGTTTGATGCCGAAGGTGTGAAGGCGATGCAGAACCCGGACGAGTTGCTCGACATCCAGGTGTACAAGCTTGATGAGCAACACAAATTGCTGAGCGCGATGTGCGGCAGCGGCGCTTACAATACTCTGGAAGTGTTTGCCTGGACGGATGCACAGATGGGCAAGGTGATCGACGGTTTGCGCGTTTTCACCGGCGGCGAAGGCTACCGCGAGGGCAGGATTTACGAATTTTCCGCCGCGCGCGGCGCGAGCGATTGCGCCTTTTATGCGAGCCATGTGTGGACAGGCGAGACCTTCGTGCGCGCCTTTGCCGCAGAAACCGGGCTTTGCAGCAACTTTCCCGGCGGCGCGTGGGAATTGCCGATATGGGTGAGCGAAGTGGTGGAGCCGTGAGACCCGACCACGACAGCCATCGTAAAAAGCGCCGCAAGGCGCTTTTTTGTTGGGGTGTGCCAATCTATCATCGCGAAACGATGATAGGGTGCTCCTAACCCAGCCTACAGTTATGGTGGTATTTTTTCTCATGATGAAGCGCTTTTGGTGAGAAAATTTTTCATGATAAGTGCTTATGGATGGTAAAAAATGATTATTTTCTGGAAATTTATGGTTTTTAGGGGCGTAGGATGGGCGTAAGCCCATGCGGTTTGCGATGGTTCATTTCCGCATGGGCTTACGCCCATCCGAATCGCTGCGCGATGGTGGGCTAAAGCCCACCCTACGGTTTTGGTGTTTTTCACGGACGTTGCAGGCAACGTCCCTGCAATCGCTGCGCGATGGTGGGTTGACACCCGCCTTGTGTCGAGGGTGATGGCGGTTCCGGTTTTGGAAGAATGTTTGCCAAAGAAAAAAGCGCCTTGCGGCGCTTTTTTCTTTGGTTGATAAGGCTTCAGATGATTTGGAAGCTCTGGTGGGTGATGTCGTCCAGTGCGCTGCCGTGGATGGTGGCGATTTGTACGGCGGATGCGCCGCCTGCGCCGTCGGCGTCGTAGTAGAGCGCGCCGTCGTTATCAAGCAGGAGGTGCTGGTATTTGCTGGTGGCTTCGTTGCCGCGCGCGAATTCGCGGGCGTCGACGCGTTTGCCCAGCGCGCGGAAGATGGCGTCGTCGAGGGCGATTTTGTCTTCGCCGGCGTTGAAGTCGAGGAGGGTGTCGATGCCGCCGTGGGCGAGGTGGCTGCTGAAGACGAAGGTGTCGGCGCCGTTGCCGCCGATGAGGATGTCGTTGCCTTCGTCGCCGTTCAGGCGGTCGTTGCCGCTGCCGCCTTCGAGGCGGTCATTGCCGAAGCCGCCGGAGAGGTTGTCGTGGCCTGCGCCGCCTGACAAGTGATCGTTGCCGTCGTCGCCGCGCAGGAGGTCGTTGCCCGCGCCGCCGGAGAGAGAGTCATTGCCGGTGCCGCCCTGGAGGCTGTCGTTGCCTGCGCCGCCGTCGATGTGGTCGTTGCCGTCTTCGCCGTAGAGCCAGTCGTTGCCGTTGCCGCCGAGGACGCGGTCGTTGCCGAGGCCTGCGCGGATGGTGTCGTCGCCGTCGCCGCCGTCGAGGTGGCTTGCGCCGCCGCGTTGGCCTCGGTTGTCGATGGTGTCGTTGCCGCCGCCGGCGTAGATTTCGCTGTTGCCGCCGCTGTCCTGGATGTGGTCGCTGCCGTTGCGGCCGATGACGAGGTCGTTGCCAAGCCCGGAGTGGATGCTGTATTGCACGAAGTTGCCGCTGGGCAGGGTGAGGCGGCTGGCGTTGATGTGGTCGTCGCCGTCGCTGGCGCTGATGGCGATGGATTGGAAGTTGTAGCCGATGGATGACCAGTCGACGATTTCAACTTTGACGCCGTCGTTTTCTTTGCGCATGGTTGTGCTCCTCTGTGACGTGCGAAAAAGCTCGCACCCGGCACATGTTGCAAGCGCTTTTCGGGGCGCAAAAGTGAACAAATTTTATGCACGGCAAGGGGTTGGAGAAAATTCACTTGTAATCATGTGCTTGATGAATGGTTTCCCGGCGGGAAAGGCTGTTTTTCCACGAGGAAAAGGAAAAAGCGTTTTGATGCGCAAGGGGTTTTACCGCCGGAAAAATAGTACCGTTTTGATTCCGATAACAGAATGTTTTTATTGGAAAAGCCTGTCCAATTCGTAAAAAAATGATAAGATATGCGCCGCTAGTGACCAAGAAACAGAGGCAAGCAAACAATGGATATTCTTCAGACTGATGTGGCGATTGTCGGTGCCGGTGGTGCCGGTTTGCGCGCGGCGATCGAGATCGCGCGCAGCGCGCCGGACAAGACCGTGACCCTGATTTCCAAGGTGTACCCGATGCGCAGCCATACTGTGGCGGCAGAAGGTGGTTCCGCCGGGGTGGTGCGCGATGATGATTCGCTGGAAAACCATTTCAACGATACGGTTTCCGGCGGTGATTGGCTGTGCGAACAGGATGTTGTGCAATATTTCGTCGAGCACGCCACCGAAGAGATGATCCAGATGGAGCATTGGGGCTGCCCGTGGTCGCGCCTGCCCGATGGCCGCGCCAATGTGCGCCGCTTCGGCGGGATGAAGATTCCGCGCACCTGGTTTGCGGCGGACAAGACCGGTTTCCACATGTTGCATACGCTGTTCCAAACATCGGTGCAATATCCGAACATCAAGCGCCTGGACGAGCATTTCGCGCTGGATTTGCTGATGCACGAGGGCGAGCTTGAAGGCGTGCTGTGCTATGACGTGCAAAACGGCGTGGTGCGCGCGGTGAAGGCGAAGAGCGTGATCATCGCCACCGGTGGTGCAGGGCGCGTCTTTGCTTTCAACACCAACGGCGGCATCGTCACCGGCGATGGCATGGCGATGGCTTACCGCCACGGCGTGCCGCTGCGCGATATGGAGTTCGTGCAATACCACCCCACAGGCTTGCCGGGGTCGGGCATTTTGATGACCGAAGGCTGTCGCGGCGAAGGCGGCATCCTCACCAATAAAGATGGCTACCGCTATTTGCAGGATTACGGCCTCGGCCCGGAAACCCCGATTGGCGAGCCGAAAAACAAATACATGGAACTCGGCCCGCGCGACCGCCTGTCGCAAGCCTTCTATCATGAATGGAAAGCGGGGCGCACCATCGCCACCCCGCGCGGCGATGCCGTCAACCTCGATCTGCGCCATCTCGGCGAAGATTTCATCAACGAGCGCCTGCCTTTCATCCGCTCGCTCGCGCAGAAATTCGTCGGCGTCGATCCGGTACGCGAGCCGATTCCGGTGCGCCCCACCGCGCACTACACCATGGGCGGCATTGAAACCAACCAGCGTTGCGAAACCCGGATCAAGGGCTTGTACGCGATTGGCGAATGTTCCTCCGTGGGGCTGCACGGCGCGAACCGCCTCGGTTCCAACTCACTGGCGGAACTCTGCGTATTCGGCAAGGTCGCGGGCGAAGATGCGCTGAAGCACGCGAAAAACGTGAAAAGCGACATGAGTGTCGAACAATTCCAGGCGCTTGCAGAACGCGCCTACCAGCCCTTTGGCGAACTGAAAAACCGCACCATTGGCACGGAAAAACCCGCCGATATCCGCCGCGAACTGGGCAGCATGATGGAAGCGGAAGTGGGCATTTACCGCAGCGCCGAGAACAGCGAACGCGCGAAAAAAGCCATCAAGGACTTGAAAGCGCGCTACAAAAATGTGCGCGTGACCGACCATTCCGACACCTTCAACACCGACTGGCTGACCACCATCGAACTCGGCTATCTCTTGGATGTGGCGGAAACCATGATCTATTCGGCAGACGCGCGCACCGAATCGCGCGGCGCGCACCAGCGCCTCGATTACCCCGAGCGCGACGATGAAAACTTCCTCAAGCACACCCTGAGCTTCTATCGCGGCGAAGACACGCCCGGCATTGAATACTCCAGCGTGCTGATTACCAAATCACAACCGGCAAAACGCGTCTACGGCGCCGAAGGGGAGAAAAAATCATGAGCAAAACGATAAGACTGGAAGTGATGCGCTACCGTCCCGGCGTGGACGAAAAACCGTGGCCGCAGCCGTTTGACATCGAATGGACGCAGGACATGTCCATCCTGGATGCGCTCGCGCTCATCAAGGACGACTTCGAACCCGAACTCGCCTACCGCTGGTCGTGCCGCATGGAAGTCTGCGGCTCCTGCGGCATGGTGGTCAACGGCGAACCCAAGCTCGCCTGCTCCACCTTCGTGCGCGAATACGCCGACATCGGCAAAATCACCATCGGCGCGCTCGACAACTTCCCCATCGAAAAAGACCTCGTCGTCGACGCCGACCCCTTCATCGAAAAACTCGAATCCGTCAAACCCTACATCATCAGCAAGAACCCGCGCCCGCTTTCCCAAGGCGAACACCGGCAAACGCCTGCGGAACTCGCGAAATTCAAGCAATACACCATGTGCATCAACTGCATGTTGTGCTATCAGGCCTGCCCGCAAGTGGGCATCAACGCCGAATTTTTGGGGCCTGCGGTAACAGCCTTGGCGCACCGCTACAATCTGGACAACCGCGACGGCGCACAAAAAGAACGCTTCGCCGTCATGAACGAGGAAAACGGCATCTGGCCCTGCACCTTCGTCGGCTATTGCTCCGAAGTGTGTCCGAAACACGTTGACCCCGCAGGCGCGATCCAGCAGGCCAAAGCCGCCGCCGTGCCGTTCTGGGCGCTCTCGATGGTTCAAAAAGAGGAGGCCAAACCATGAGCCGCAAACCCTACATCAGCAAACAGCCCGACAACTGGTACCTGCAAAACCGCTTCTTCAAGCTCTACATGCTGCGCGAGCTGACCAGCGTGCCGGTAACCTTGGCCGCGCTCAACCTCTTCTGGGGCATCGCCGCGCTCGCAGGCGACCCCGCGCAATGGCTGCACTGGATCAGCTGGCAGAAAAACCCGCTCTTCATCCTCGTTAACCTCCTTGCCATCGCCGCTGCGGCGTTTAACAGCAAAACCTGGTTTGAAGCCATGCCCAAAGCCATGCGCATCCAGAAAGGGGAAAAATTCGTCGACGACAAACTGATGATCATGGGCGCATGGGGCGCATTTGCCGCCGTCTTCATCGTCCTCGTCATCATCGTCGCGGCATTGGCATAACCGTAGGTTGGTGGTGAGCCGCAAGGCGACCTCTAACTTCAATGAAAATATTTAACAACGCAGTGAGTTAAAACCCCTCTCCCCACGGGACTCGTCAGAGCTCGCGGAGCGAGAGAGGGGTAGGGGAGAGGGGTTGAACACCGTCGCGGAGCGACGCGACAAAAAACACCCACTCTGAACTGAAAACCATATTCCGGGAAACAAACATGAGCCAAAAACACCTGAAACCCCTGTACTGGGGCATCTTCTCCGCCGGCGGCACCATCGCCGCACTCGCACTCGCGCCCGTCATCGCCGTCTTCTGCATCCTCCTGCCCCTGGGCATCCTCGGCAACGCCGCCGAGTTCTACCAAAGCGCGCACGGCTTTGTCGCCAACAAATTCGTGTTCCTCGTGCTGGCGGGCATCATCTTCAC
>JAUNKJ010000041.1 GCA_030532785.1 Cardiobacteriaceae bacterium | reverse complement strand
ACCCCCATCCTAACCTTCCCCCGCAAGCGGGGGAAGGAACTGATTGAGGAACAATACCATATCAGTGGATATATCTACTTTCCTTACCCCGAACTCAGGTTATTCATTATGTTGAAGTTCGTGCTACGCACTCACCACCAACCTACTGCATGGCTGCTTTTATGATGATTCCACTATAAGCAGCTACCCAAAAATCACCGCAACGCCCCCAACACCATCGTCCCGTAAAACAGCGTCACAATCGACAGCACCGCCAGCACCACGCCCAGCAAATTGCGCGGCGTCGCCCTCTCGCCAAACACCGTCCACCCCAGCACCGACGCCAGCGTAATCACCCCCACATTCATCCCGGTAAACACCAGCGACGGATTACTGCTCATCACCTGATGCGCGCGCACATAAGTGAAAATATTCGTGAAATTCAGCGCCCCCAACAACACGCCACCGGCGAGCGACGCCACATTGAAACGCGTCCCACGCACAAGCAGCCAAGCGAAAATCACCACAGCCGCAATCACGAACGCCACCAGCAACGTACTGGAAAACGCCACGCCACTCTTGGCCATCTGCTTGAAAAGAATATCGATAATCCCGTAACCAAACCACACGCCCGCGACCCACACAAACACATGCCGCCCCTCGCGCCGCTCACCCGTGGCAATCAAACACAGCAACGCCGCAAACGCCAAGCCAATGCCAATCGCCTTCACCATCGTCAACTGATCGCCAAACAAGGTAAACGCCGCAATAATCGGCAAAAACAGCGACAAACGCTGCGCCGCATCCGCCTTCACAATCCCGATATGCTCAATCGCCCGCCCCATGAAAATAAACACCGACGGCAACAACACCCCCAGCGCCGCAAACAACCCCCACCCCTGCAGCAACGCCTCGCGATTCAGCGACGGCTTCAGCAACAGCAACGTCAAGGCAATACACACCAGATAATTCACGGCAATCGCCTGCTCAATCGCAACCCCGCGCCGCCGCGCAAACTTGAGCAACACCGACACCGCCACACTGGCGCAAATACTGGCAAGCAAAAAAAGCATACACACCCTCCGAAAAAGTCCGGCATTATACAAACGCCACGACTGCAATGCAGAAAAACATTCAAAAACGGATTTTTATAGCAGTTTTTTACCGCCACAAGCGCTTCATGGTGGTAAAAAAACGCTATTTTCAAACCAATTACAAACACATCCGCGCCGCACAAACTGCAAGATGAAAGCAACCCGGCCGAATGTAGGTAACCTGAGTTCGGGATAAGGAAAGTGGATATATCCACTGATATAGCATTGTTCCTCAATCAGTTCCTTCCCCCGCTTGCGGGGGACTGGAACAGCTCGTCCGCAGGGACGAGATTGTGAGGATGGGGGTGTAAAATGCGCAGCATTTTTACGGCTATGGAATGAAAACTTCGTTTTCAACACCCCCACCCTGTCCCTCCCCCGCAAGCGGGGGAGGGTAATAGTTTGTCATTTCATAGGAAATTTCGAGGAATCATTCAAAAATAATCATCCTCTTATCCCGAGCTGAGGTTAGGTACGGTTACGGCGCGTTGCGCCTAACCGTACCTACGCCTTCTAACCAAATCCCCTGCCCCAATATTTACAGCTTATCCGCCCGCTCACGCGCACGGGCAATGGCATCCGCCTTGCTCACTTCCGCGCGCACCAGCGGCACTTGCGCATGCAGCCACAGATACAGCAACCATGCGCCAATACCCAGCACCACCATCATTCCCGGATTGCGCACCATGCGCAGGAAAATCGCCGCCACCAGCAACAACGGCGGCAACATCGCCAGCAGCGCATAGCCGGTATGCACGGTGATTTTCAGACCGCAATGGCGGCAGAGAGCGCTGCTGGCAAAACCAAGCACGGACTTGCGTGCGAAGCTTACGGCATGTGGCAATTGGCAGTGCGGGCAATGGTGGCGCATGGGTGTCTCCTGATGGTTGCAAATGATTGAACAAGCCGTAGATCGGCCATTGATGGCCGACAGCGAATGCATTCATGTTCGGATGATACAAAAAAGCGCTACCATCCGCAGACGGCAGCGCTGACGCAAATTGGAAAAAATCAGTTCTTTTCCTGATCGACCAAACGGTTGGCCTTGATCCACGGCATCATGTCGCGCAGTTTGCTGCCGACGATTTCGATTTGATGTTCGGCGTTCAGGCGGCGGCGCGCGGTCATGCTCGGCGCGCCGGTTTTGTATTCGTTGATGAAGGATTTGGCGTATTCGCCGTTCTGGATATTTTCCAGGCATTCCTGCATCGCCCAGCGGCTTTCGTCGTTGATGACTTTGGGGCCGGTAACGTATTCGCCGTATTCCGCGTTGTTGGAGATGGAGTAGTTCATGTTGGCGATGCCGCCCTCGTAGATGAGGTCGACGATGAGTTTCAGCTCGTGCAGGCATTCAAAATAGGCCATTTCCGGGGCGTAACCGGCATCCACCAAAGTCTCAAAGCCCGCTTTGATGAGTTCGACCGCGCCGCCGCAGAGTACGGCTTGCTCGCCGAAGAGGTCGGTTTCGGTTTCTTCCTTGAAGGTGGTTTCGATGATGCCGGCCTTGCCGCCGCCGTTGGCGACCGCGTAGGCCATGGCGATATCGCGCGCCTTGCCGCTTTCATCCTGATGGATGGCGATGAGATGCGGCACGCCGCCCCCGCCCTGATAGGTGCTGCGCACGGTGTGGCCGGGCGCTTTCGGCGCGACCATGATGACGTCGAGGTCTTTGCGCGGATTGACCTGGCCATAATGCACATTGAAACCGTGAGCAAAGGCGAGTGCCGCGCCGGATTTGATGTCGCCTTCGATTTGCTGGTAGACCTCGGCGATGTTCTCGTCGGGCAGGAGAATCATGACGACGTCGGCGTTTTTCACCGCTTCGTTGACGGGTTTGACGGTGAGTCCCGCTTTTTCCGCCTTCGGCCAACTGACCCCGCCTTCGCGCAGGCCAACCACGACGTTCACGCCACTGTCGTTCAGGTTGTTGGCATGGGCATGGCCTTGCGAACCGTAGCCGATGATGGCGACGGTTTTGCCCTGCAATACGCTCATATCGGCGTCTTTGTCATAGAAAACTTTCATCGATTTTTTCCTTTTTTGTGTGAAAATAGTGATTTTTTTACCACCATGAAGCGCTTATCGTGAGAAATTTTCCCACATCAAGCGCTTATTCATGGGAAATTTTACCATTGCGCGCCCCATCCGGTGCGGGCAGGCTGTCCAGCGCAAAGGGCTGGGCGGCGAGGATTTGCGCAATCTGTTCTTCGCCGACGTTGGCCAAGCGCAGCGATTTTTCCAGCTCGCCGAGACGTTCACGAAAGACGGCGCGCGCTTTCACTACGCCATCGACGATGAACTGCGCGTTGAGGTCGCTTTCCAGCCGGTAGAATTTGATGTTGGATACGCAATCGCAAAACCATTCATAACGAAAGGAAAGTTCCTGAATCGCCAGGGTGCCGTGCGCTTCGCTCACCGCTTCGTCACCGAGGTAAACGCTGCCCTGGATGTTGTCGAATCCGTGGCAGGCGAGGATTTTTTTGATGTCGGCGTAGGCGTTTTGCCAGGTTTGCGCAGGGTAGCGCTCTTGCAGGCAGCGGGTATCCATGTCGAAGGTGATCAAATACCGGCTCATGGTTTATCCCGCCATTTCCTTTACAACTCCAGACACTTGCCCGATCCGGTCACCGCCACGCCAGTCACGCCGGTGCGTGCCATTTCGCGGATTTTCTTGTGGTCGAGCATGGCGAGAAAGGCGTCCAGCTTGCGCGGGCTGCCGCTGATTTCAATGACGATGCTTTGCGGATGCATGTCGACGACGCGGGCGCGGAAGACTTCGGCAAGTTGCAGGATTTGCCCGCGCTCTTTTTCATCCGCCACGATTTTCACCATCATCATGTCGCGGTCGATGAGTTCGTGTTCTTCGATGTGCACGAGTTTGATGACGTCGACCAATTTATTGAGTTGCTTGTTGATTTGCTCGATGAGGTTCTGGTCGCCGAGGGTGGTGAGGGTGAGGCGCGAGACGGTTTCATCCTGGGTGGGCGCAACGTTCAACGAATCGATATTGAAGCCGCGCGCGGAAAAAAGGCCGACGACGCGCGACAGCGCCCCCGCCTCGTTGGCCAGCAGCAGGGATACCACATGTCTTTTCGCGCTATTCATACCAGCACCATTCCTTCATTTGCATCTGTGCCTTCGTTGTTGTCTTTCGCTTTTTTGCCGCGTTTGTTGAGGATCATTTCCGCCTGGCCGCCGCCTGCGGGGATCATGGGGAAGACGTTTTCCGTGGGGTCGGTCGCGATGTCGACGAAGACGGTTTTGTCTTTCATGGCAATGACTTCCTTGAGCGTCTTGCGCAAGTCTTTCGCATGTTCGATGCGCACGCCGACGTGGCCGTAGGCTTCGGCGAGTTTGACGAAATCGGGCAGCGATTCCATGTAGCTCATGGAGTAGCGCTTGTCGTAGAAGAATTCCTGCCATTGGCGCACCATGCCGAGGTAGCCGTTGTTCAAGCAGAGGATTTTCACGGGAACGTGATATTGCAGCGCGGTGGTCATTTCTTGCAGCATCATCTGGATGGAGCCGTCGCCGGTGATGCAGAACACATCTTCCTCGGGGCGACCGAGTTTCGCGCCAATGGCTGCGGGATAGCCGAAGCCCATGGTGCCGAGGCCGCCGGAGTTGATCCAGCGCCGTGGCTCGTGGAAGCCGAAATATTGCGCCGCCCACATTTGATGCTGGCCGACATCCGACGTCACAATCGCCTTGCCGCTGGTGAGTTCGTAAAGCGTTTTGATCACTTGCTGCGGCTTGATGAGGCCGTTGTCGTTTTCCTCGAAGGCGAGGCTGTCAACCTTGCGCCATTCATCAATTTGCGCCCACCAGTCCGCGAGTTGCGCCGGATCGGCCTTGTCATCGCCCAAAAGTTCGCACATCGCGGTGAGTACGCTTTTCACCGAGCCGACGATGGGAATATCGACCTTGACGTTCTTGGCAATCGACGACGGATCAATATCAATATGAATGATTTGCGCGTGCGGGCAGAATTTTTCCAGATCGCCCGTCACCCGGTCATCAAAACGCGCGCCCACGGCAAACAGCACATCGCACTGGTGCATCGCCATATTGGCTTCATAAGTGCCGTGCATCCCGAGCATGCCGAGGAATTGCCTGTCGTTCGCGGGGTAAGCGCCGAGGCCCATCAGCGTATTGGTAATCGGCAGGTTGAGCTGGCGCGTGAGCCGCGTCAGTTCGTCGGAAGCGTTGTCAATCACCACGCCGCCGCCGGTGTACACCATCGGCTTCTTCGCTTTTTTCAGGAGCTTGAGCGCTTTCTTGATTTGCCCGATGTGGCCGTCCACCGTCGGCTTGTACGAAGGAATATCAATATGATCCGGGTAGAAGAACGGTGCCGCGGCCGCCGTCACATCCTTGGGTACATCAATCAGCACCGGCCCCGGACGCCCGCTGCGCGCAATATAAAAGGCCTTCTTGATGGTTTCCGCGAGTTTGGCGATGTCCTTCACCAGATAGGAATGCTTGACCACCGGGCGGGTAATGCCCACGGCATCCACTTCCTGAAAGGCATCGTTGCCAATCAGGGAAGACGGCACCTGCCCCGAGAGAATCACCATCGGAATCGAATCGGCGTAAGCCGTGCCAATGCCCGTCACCGCATTGGTAATCCCGGGGCCGGAGGTAACGAGCGCCACGCCGACATCGCCCGTCGCCCGCGCATAACCGTCTGCGGCATGCACCGCGCCCTGCTCGTGGCGCGCCAGTACATGGACAATATCGTTCTGCTTGTAAATCGCATCATAAATATGCAGCACCGCGCCGCCGGGATACCCGAACAAATACTTCGTCCCCTCGGCCTTCAATGCCTCGACTATGATTTCCGCGCCGGTCAGGCGGTGTTTTCGCGTTGCCATGAACGTCTTGCCTCTCCTCGTCAAAGAGGAGGAACATTACTGCGCGGCAATGCCGTGGTCAAGCAAAAAAACCGGACACGGGGCAATATTTTCAGAAAATCGATGTTTTGCGTAAAAATAGTGATTTTTTACCATCATAAAGCGCTTATCGTGAGAAAATTTTGCACTGAAAGCGCTTATTGATGAGAAAATTTCTCACCGCATCGCCGCACCTCATGCACATAGCGCGCCACCGCCAGATAATCCGTCTCGACAGAAAGCGCCAGCTCCCGCGCCACCAATTCCTCCACGCCATGCCGCTCGCGATCATGCGGCTTCATGTAATCGTAAAAACAGCGCACCGCCGAGCGCCGCTCGCGCACCATCCCCAGCCCATCCAGCCAGCCTGCCACCGTCTCCGGCGTGCGCGGAAAATCCGGCGTCAGTTTCGCCGTCTTGCGAAACGCCTGCAAACCCCTGTCCAGATAAGCGAAATTGCCGAACACATGCTGGGCGAACACCAACGCGCGGCGGTTGTAAAACATCAGCGACAACCACCCGCCCGGCCGCAACCGCGCCGCACACGCCGTGAGCAACCCCTCGCCATCGCCCACCCACTCCAGCACCGCATGGCAGCACACCGCATCAAAACGCGCCCCGCCCAACACCCCGTCCAGCGCAAACGCATCGCCACAGACAAAACGCACCCGCTCCGCCAAACCCAGCGCCTCCGCCGCGCGCCGCCCCTCATCGAGCAAACGCTGCGCGCGATCCACCACCACCACCTCATGCCCAAGACTTGCATACCACAGCGCCATCTGCCCCGCACCGCCGCCCACATCCAGCATCCGCAACGGCTCGCCCGCAAGCAACGGTGCCAAATCACGCTGCAACACCGCCAGCCGAATCCGCCCCTTCGCCGTCGCGTAAATATTCTTCAAAAAATGCCCGCCAATGCGGTCGAAATCACTGCTCTTCATAAAATCATCGAAAATAGCTATTTTTTACCACTCACAAGCGCCTGAAGTGATAAAAAGCTCACAACCATTGCAAACCCGCTACATCCGCAAGCGCTTGCGGGAAAAGATAATCGCCGGAGAAAAAAGGAAAATCCACCGCCTGCCACCGCAACACCAGTTGCGGACGCAATGCCTGCAAGGCGTCGGCAACAATCGTCGTGCAATAGCGCGGCATCCGGGCATCCCCGTCCTGTTTCGCCACCAGCACAAACGCCTCGCCCAGCCGCGCCTCCACCGCCTGCGCCAAAGACAGCCGTTCCTGCGCATCGAGAAAAAGCGGCCGCGCCACTGCCACCTCCCCGGCAAGCGAAAGCGCGGCAAAGTCCGCATAAGCGCTGGCAATCACCTGATTGGGACGGGCGGGATCATCATCCGTCGTCGCATGCACAATGCGCACCTCGGGCACCACCGCCACCACCACCCCCACATGCGACCACGCACTGCCGCTCAAATGACGAATCAGCGCACTCTCCCGCCCCGTCCCCGCACGGAACACCCAGTCTCCCACGGCAAGCGCCGCCTCCTCTGGCATCGCTTGCCCCAAACGCACAAAGAAAAAGGCGAAAAGCAACATCGCCTTTCGCCCTGCGACCCATAATGGCAAAACCGGCATCACCGCCTACTTGATGTTCACTTTCCAGCCCTTGTCCGTCTTGATCACCGGCACGCGATCCGTCTCCGTCTTGCCGCTCTTCATCTCGATAGTCACCTCTACGGTTGCTTCGCTCTTGTCCGCATTGGTATAGCGCACCTCGCCAGCCTTGATGTCCGCCACCCCGCCTTCTTCCTTTGCATTCTCCTGAAAAGCGCCCGCCATCATCGTTATCTTGCCCTTCGCCTGGGTTTGCGCTTCCGTCGGAACCTCCTCCGGCCAATACACAAGCGCCACCGCCTTGTTGCCATCGCCCTCCAGCAGCTCCCGGTAAAACGACTTCGCCACCTCGTCCGGCGCATCGCCACCGCAAGCCACCAATAACGCCGCCATCACAGCCAGCAACCATCCCTGCCAAAACTTTTTCATCACAAACTCCTTGAGGCAAATAAAAACCAAGCGGGTAATGTACGCCTTTTTCCCTGCCGCACCAAGCCATAACACCATCTTTGGACGGCGGCGCTACAATGCCACTTTTTCCCGGACACCGCCATGCACAGCGAAAACCTCTACCCCGCCCTCCACCGCGCCCTCATGGAAACCGACCCCGCGCGGAAAATCCAGCAAACCTACGCCATCTACTACGGCCTGCGCGACGGCCTCTACCACCGCGAACCCACGGAAATCCTCAGCGTACCCGACGCCGGCCGCCCCGCCGCGCCGGAACTCGTCGCCCCCAAAGACGTCCCCAGCCGCCGCCTCGGCAGCCGCGACGGCATCTGCGCCATGCTCCACGCCATCGCCCACATCGAATTCAACGCCATCAACCTCTCGCTTGACGCCGCCTACCGCTTCCAGCACATGCCCGAAAACTTCTACCGCGACTGGATACGCGTCGCCAAAGAAGAAGCCTACCACTTCACCCTCATCACCGAACGCCTCGAACAACTCGGCAGCCACTACGGCGCCTACCCCGCGCACGGCGGCCTGTGGCAAGCCTGCGTCGACACCGAACACGACGTCATGGTACGCATGGCGCTCGTCCCCCGCGTCATGGAAGCGCGCGGCCTCGACGTTACCCCATTGATCCAGAAGAAACTCCTCCAGCACGGCGAAGCGCGCACCGCCCGACTTCTCGACATCATCTACCGCGACGAACAGGGGCATGTCGCCATCGGCTCGCACTGGTTCAAACACTGCTGCGGCGAACGCGGCCTCCCCTACCGCGAAACCTTCGCCGACCTCCTCTCCAACTACCTCAAAGCCACCATCAAAGGCCCCTTCAACGTCGAAGCGCGCCTGCAAGCCGGCTTCGACGACCTCGAACTCGCGCTATTGGAAGAACTCGCGGAATAAGCAATCCCCGGCAGGGACGCAGCCTGCGGCGTCCCGCCATGAAACACGCTACCCCTTCTGAACCACCACATACCGCCGCGCAATATTGTCGCGGAAATCCTCGGGCAACCCATCCCACAAATGCAAATCCACCAGCATGGGCAACGTGCTCTCCTGCAAGGCAGCCACACACGCCGCATACGCCTCCCGCGTCACCACCCCGCGCACCACCAAATCCAGATCGCTGCCCTCATGCGCCCCGCCGTTCACGCGACTGCCATACGCCCACACCTCCTGCCCGGGAAAATGGCGCTGCAAAATCTCGCGCAACTGCTGCAAATGCGCAGGCTTCAGCCACAACTCATTCATACTGCGCCGCAAAAACAGCCTGCAAAGCATCGGCCAGCGCCCGCACATCAGCCAGATAAATGGGCAACAGCACCAGCGTCTTCTCCGCGAACTGCACGCCATAATCATGCGCCGTATTATTGCGGTTGGCACGATACGCCAACCAGCGCTCAGTGGTGGCCTCATCGAGAATGCCATGCCTGTTGGCATGGCGGAACAAATCATTGAACACCAAACGGTCGACCTCACGCGGCGCGCCACTGTAGAACTTCAACACCTTGCGCAACAACTTGCCGCTGGTCTCCAGCGACAACTCAAAACTCTTGATCGCCGCATTGCGAAACAAATCATAAAGCACGGCATCATCGGCAGACGTCGCCTTGAGATGAATGATGGCCTGCTCCAGCGTATCGGCAGTATGACGCAAATGATGGACGGAAAGACTCATAATGAATGGCCGTTTGTTGCTTGCCCAAGGGCACATTACTATAGCCCGCCAAACCTCCGCCGCAAAATGCCACGCCATGCCCACCATCCCCAACCACCGCCTGCGCCCGCTCATGCGCTACCTGGAAACGCACTACGCCAACCCGCCCACACTGGCCGAAGCCGCACGCCGCGTCGCACTTTCCCCTTGGCATTTTCACCGCCTGTTTCGCGAACACACCGGCGAAACCTACGCCGCCCACCTGCGCCGCCTGCGTCTCGAAGCCGTAGCGCGCAAACTCTTTTACGACGACCACGCCAGCATCACCACCCTTGCCCTCGAACACGGCTTTGCCTCCTCGCAAGCGCTTGCCAAAGCCTTCCGACGCCATTTCGGCTTTCCGCCCAGCCAGTTGCGCCATTGCCACAGCGTGGAAAGCATCATCACCACCATGCAACAGAGCAAAATCGGACACCTTCTCCACAAAACGGGACACGCACAAAATCCCCCCGCCGCCGACAATAAACGCTCCCCGCCACAACCGGAGCACACCATGCAAACCGAAAAACTCTCCCCCTGCACCGTCGCCTATATCCGCGTCACCGGCCCTTACGGCGAAGGCTACGAAGAAGCGACCAACACCCTCTACCAATGGGCAGGCGCACACAATCTTGCCAATGGCGAGTGTCTCTTCATCTACCTCGACAACCCGGAAACCACGCCCGCCACGCAATGCCGCACCGACATCTGCCTCACCGTACCCGAAGACGCCCCCGTACATGGCCGCATCGAAAAACGCGCCCTGCCCGGCGGCAGCTACGCCACCCTGCGCCGCACCGTCACCGACCCCGCGCAATACCGGCAATACTGGCAAGAAGCCATTGCCGCGCTACTCGCCGCAGGCCTTGCCATTGACGACGGACGCCCCTGCTTTGAGCGCTACCATCATTACGACACACAAACCGGCCATGCCGACGTCAGCTTCTGCACCGCCATCACCGCTGGATAAACGATAACAACCTCACCCACAAGCGCTTGTTGCGGTAAAAAAAACCGCATCAGGCGCCTGTTGCTACCGCCACGCCACCAACAACGCCGCCACCACAATCAGCAGCAAACCGAGGCCATTCTGCCGTTGCAGCTTCTCCTTGAAAAACCAGGAAGAAATTGCAAGCACGAACAGCACTTCCACCTGCCCCACCGTCTTCACAATCGCCACATCCTGCAAACTGAACGCGCTGAACCACCCCAGCGAACCAAGAAAAGACGCCACCCCGGTCGCAAGCATCAAACGCGGATGGGCAAAAAGCTTGCGCAGCGTGCCGCGCTCCCACAGCCACAGCCCGGCAAAGAGCGCCAGCGCCTGCAAGAAAATCACGCAAAAAAGACTCCACGCCGCGCCCACCAGCGGCGGCAACGGCAGCAATTGCGACGCCTCGCGCACCCACAGCGACGTCAGCGCAAAACACAACCCGCCCGCCATGCCCAAGGCAAGCACCTGCGGCGACACCTGCCGCCAACCGCCCGTGCCGCTCAGCAAAAATATCGCCACCGCACCGGTCATCACCCCAAGCCAGCCCAGCGCGCCCAATTGGCTGCCGTAAAACAACATGCCGAGCATCGCGGCAAAAACCGCCTCGCTGCGCACCAGACTGACGCCGATCGCGTAATTCTTCAGACGAAACAACTGCACCATCAACAACGTCGCCACAATCTGCACCACAGCCGCCGCCGCGACATACGCCAGGAAAGCGGGCGGAAAATCGGGAATCACGAGACTTTTATCCCGCTGATAATGAAAAAGCAAATACAGCAGCGCCAACGGCCACGCGCAGAG
Source organism: Cardiobacteriaceae bacterium (assembly GCA_030532785.1). GTDB lineage: Bacteria > Pseudomonadota > Gammaproteobacteria > Cardiobacteriales > Cardiobacteriaceae > JAUMXB01. The sequence goes on along the minus strand of JAUNKJ010000041.1, from coordinate 3,673 downwards.
AAAACGCGCGAGCGTCACCCCGAAAACCGGCACATCATGGCTCAACTGTTTTTGCAAAGCGTTGCGCCACGCCTGCATGAACGCGGCAAAAAGGGTGAAAACCAACCAGAGCATAAGAAACCCGTTGCAAATTTCGCAAACGATACATTAATATCATTTAACATGCAAATATGGATGTTTTTTACCGCATGAAGCGCTTCATCATGGTAAAAAATCATCATTTTTAGACACTTCATAAAATGAACAATCGGTAGCCACCACGCCGCGCCGCTTGCCATAAGGTAACCCCCTCACCACCACCGGGAGAACCCATGAAAATCTTGCACCCCCTTATCACCGCCCTCGCCCTCTTCGCCAGCCACACCTTTGCGCAAAGCGATACCCCACAAGCCGCCCTCGACACCTACTTCCGCGAAGCCATGCACGGCGATAGCCAAATCGCGGCAAAGCTGCTCTACACCAATGACAACCGCCTGAAACTGCAAGGATTGAACGGCCGCGCCGCGCCACCGTGGGACATCTTCCGCCTGCTGCAACTGGGGCCGTTCTCGACGAAAAACGGCTTTTACGAGGCTTACGCCGATTATCTGCAAAGCTCGCGCGGCCAAGGATTTGCCATTGAAAACATTACGGTAAAAGAAACGAAAGCGCTCACCGCCCCGCCTGCGCAATGGCTTGCCGCCAACGAAGGCGAAATGCTCAAGGCCGACGTGGCAATCACCCTGCGCCACCCCGATGGGCGCACGGAAAGCGTACCGCGCACCCTTGCCCTCATCCGCACCGCAGACGGCTGGCGCATCCTGCAATACCTGTAACCCAAACACCTATCACAAGGAACAACAATGAAAAAAACACTGCTCACCCTCTGCGCCCTCCTCGCCCTGCCGCTCAACGCAAAAACGCCCAGCGCGGAAACGCCCGACTGGCGCATCGCCGCCGAATTTGCCGACCGTTACGGCCTGCCGCATCTCATCGTCATCATCCCGCCCGCGCTCGACGATGCCGCGCTGATTGCCGCAGCAGAAACGATCGCGGCAACGGATTCGCGCCAAGTGCTCTTTTACGACAGCGATGAAAAGCTCGACGCCCTCATCGCCTACTTCAACGGCGCCGAGGCCGCGCCCGGCCTGCTCGAATGGGCGGTAGAGCATTTCATCGCCAAAACGGAGCTCATGATCGCGCCCCCGGCGCAAGGCGGCGGACGCTTCCTGCAACTGACGCACCAGATCAAAGGTGGCCAGCCGCTTGTCTACCTGCCCTGCACCCAACCCGACAAGCGAATCGGCTGCACCCGCGACGCGCCCGCCACACAGTAGCATGAGAAATTTTCTCACCCAAAAGCGCTTATCGTGCAAAAATTTCTCACAATAAGCGCTTCATCATGGTAAAAAACATCCACAAAGGAGAAAAACATGAAAATCACCACTCAATGGCTCGATGACCTCTGCTTCGTCGGCACAACGGAACACGGCCACAGCGTCGTCATGGACGGCGCCGCCGCGGAAAACGGCAAACGCGGCGTAAGCCCCATGGCCATGCTCCTCCTCGGTGCCGCCGGTTGCTCCAGCATCGACGTCGTCTCCATCGTGCGCAAACAGCGCCAGCGCATCACGGACTGCCGCTGCGAAGTCCAGGCCGAACGCGCCACGGAAACGCCCAAAGTCTTCACCAAAATCCACCTGCATTTCAAAGTCTACGGCGAAAACCTAAGCGAAAGCGCCATCGCCCAGGCGGTACAACTCTCCGCAGTAAAATACTGCTCCGCTTCCATCATGCTCGGCAAAGCCGCTGAAATATCGCACAGTTACGAATGTTTACCGTCGCGCGCATGACCAAGCGCTCACATTCTCCCGCCACGCTTGCGCTACAGTGAGCGCCGTTTTTTCCAACCTGACAGGAGACCCCATGAAACACATCGCCCTTGCCCTCGCCGTCGGTGCCGCCCTGCTCGCCGGCTGCAAAGAAGAGAAAAAGCCGGAAGCGGCGAAAACCGAAGCCCCGGCACCTGTGACCACAAGCGAAGCGCCCAAAGCGGAACCCCCTATCCCGGCGGCTGTCGCCCTTGTCGGCACCTACAAAGGCATCCTCCCCTGCGCCAGCTGCGAAGGCATTGACACCACCCTCGTCCTCAAAGACGGCATGACCTACGAACTCACCACCCTCTTCCTCGGCGAACCGGATGCCAAACCGCAAACCGTGAGCGGCAGTTTCATCCTTGGCGAGAACGGCACCCTGGTCAAACTCGATGTCGCCGGCGACAACAACGTCTACCTCGCGAGCGGCGACACACTGGAAATGCGCAACGCCGACGGCAGCGACGGCGGCCGCACGGAAGAACAACGCGCCGCCTACCGTCTGCAAAAACAGTAAACCCCTCGCGGATGAAAAAAAGGATGCCCCGGCATCCTTTTTTTGTGCCGCTTTTTGCCGCACAAAGCCGCCAAAGCGGCTCCCCGAAAAATGCCATTTTTCGGGGAAGCGGCTATATAATCCGCTTTTTTCGGAACCCGCCCATGCCCACGCCCCCCTTCACCCACATCGGCATCGTCGGCAAATACGGCGCAAGCCACGTCGGCGACACCATCGCCCGCGTCATGGCCGTCCTCGACGCGCGCCGCCTGCAAGTCACCCTCGACCAAAACACCATGCCCGACACCTGGCGTGACCATCCGCGTGCGCGCCCCCTCGCCGACTGGGCGGACGACATCGACCTCGCCATCGTCATCGGCGGCGACGGCACCTTCCTCTACGCCGGGCGCTCGCTGCTTGAAAAAAACATCCCCCTCGTCGGCATCAACACCGGCCGCCTCGGCTTCCTGGCCGACCTCCCCCAGGAAAGCCTCGAAACCAGCCTCGCCGCCATCCTCGACGGCCACTACCGCCGCGAACGCCGCCACACCCTCGCCATCTGCGTCACCCACCAAGGGCGCGACACCGCCCGATTCTTCGCCATCAACGACGCCGTCATCCACAAACGCAGCATGGCGCGCATGATCGAAGTCGACGTCTTCACCCGTGGCGAATACCTGAGCCACTACCGCGCCGACGGCCTCATCCTCGCCACCCCCACCGGCTCCACCGCCTACGCGTTGTCCGCCGGCGGCCCCATCATCGAACCCACACTGGATGCCATGCTCGTCGTCCCCATCTGCCCGCACACCTTGACCCAGCGCCCCGTCGTCATCGACGGACAAAGCGACATCGAAGTCCGCGTCAGCGCCAGCAGCATCAAAGACGTCCAGCTCACCATCGACGGCCAGGCCGAACACCCCCTCAACCCCACCGACAGCATCACCATCCGCCGCGCGGAAAAACTCACCGTCATCCACCCCGCCGACTACCAATTCCAAAGCCGCCTGCGCCAGAAACTCAACTGGGGCATCGCCCCGGAAGACCCGCATTAAATTCAACGCCCCTCCCCCCACGAGAGACAACCCTGCCCCGCACCAAAAGCCCCTCTCCCTACGGGAGAGGGGTTGGGGAGAGGGGTCATAACAACCGCCCAGCCCCTAAAAACCGCACCAACACCATGCTCGAACACCCCGCCATCGACCCCACGCCATAACACGTCCGCCATCATCGAAAAAACCACACCACGCCCCAAAATCCCATTCCCGAACAACCCACCATCGAACCCACTCCATAACACGTCCGCCATCATCGAAAAAACCAC
>JAUNKJ010000040.1 GCA_030532785.1 Cardiobacteriaceae bacterium | reverse complement strand
TGGCACGTGTGTTGAAACACGCCCTGATAGGCGACCCGTCCGACACCCAAGGGTGCCCGCTCACGCGGGCACGTGTGTTGAAACAAGGGTAAGGCCAAGGATTTGCAGGGTTTGCCCGGTGCCCGCTCACGCGGGCACGTGTGTTGAAACAAAGCCGTCGGCCTGCGCCTTTAGACGGGTTAGCGTGCCCGCTCACGCGGGCACGTGTGTTGAAACATCGAGCGCGGCGACAAACCGCTCACCGTGCAAATGTGCCCGCTCACGCGGGCACGTGTGTTGAAACAAGAAGATTTACAACAATAGCCGCGCCATTGACGAGTGCCCGCTCACGCGGGCACGTGTGTTGAAACGCCATTGTCGCCTTGCTCGCCCTTGCCCGCATGGGTGCCCGCTCACGCGGGCACGTGTGTTGAAACGTCCTGCCAGGCGCCGACATAGACGCCGTGGTTGGTGCCCGCTCACGCGGGCACGTGTGTTGAAACCCAAATCCGCCGACCGTGCGGCGCTGCAAGCGCAGTGCCCGCTCACGCGGGCACGTGTGTTGAAACTACTACCTCCAGCAACATGCCTTTGGCGGCAAGGGTGCCCGCTCACGCGGGCACGTGTGTTGAAACCGGCGGCTCAATGCGCCATTGGGGCACCACCGCCGTGCCCGCTCACGCGGGCACGTGTGTTGAAACTGAGCATGGCGGCCTCCAGTGCCTCGATCTCCTGGTGCCCGCTCACGCGGGCACGTGTGTTGAAACTCCTTGTGGATGATGAACGCGTTAAACGCTATCGGTGCCCGCTCACGCGGGCACGTGTGTTGAAACTGTCTGCTCTACGCGTGCTGGGGTAACGCCTGCGCGTGCCCGCTCACGCGGGCACGTGTGTTGAAACCCCTGCGCTAGCAATGGCATTAGCGGATTATTCTGTGCCCGCTCACGCGGGCACGTGTGTTGAAACAGCGGCGAGTACACCAATAGCTGACCCATACGTTGTGCCCGCTCACGCGGGCACGTGTGTTGAAACGCTGCGCCAGCCCAGCACCTGCGCCACCGGCACATGTGCCCGCTCACGCGGGCACGTGTGTTGAAACCTGCACCTCGGTCGCGGTCATCTGCGTATCGCGCTGGTGCCCGCTCACGTGGGCACGTGTGTTGAAACTCAAGAATGCGCAAGTAGTGGATAAGCTCGTAACGTGCCCGCTCACGCGGGCACGTGTGTTGAAACGGTGTGGACGTTTGACCGTCGCGCCAATGATTGCGTGCCCGCTCACACGGGCATGTGTGTTGAAACATGATTGGCATCATCCTTGTCTTCGGTGGCGCATGAGTGTTCGCCACATACTTTATAGTGCGCTTTTCGTTATATGGCGGGGTCTTCGAAAAATGGCATGGGCAATCTCTGGAGCAAGGCTATTTGTTCAAGGGGTTATGAGGAAAATCCTGTGCCGTTTTTGGGGAAAGCGGCTATAGTGTTCTGACATCCACTAGCGGAGAAAGTCATGACGTTCGCCAAATCTGCCATTGTTACTCTCGCTTTTGCGGCCACGCTGGCGCATGGGCAGGTGTGCATTACCACGACGCCGCTTGCCGGCGATTACAGCAGTGTGGGGCTTCTGCAGGACAACGGTCTTGCCATTGTCGGGCGCAAGGAGAAGTACGGCCTCATCAATGGCGAGGGGCTTGTCATCGCTGCGCCGCAATACGACAAAATCTGGCAGCATCAGGGCAATCGCGCCCTTTTCATGCAGGGCGAACGCTACGGTTATCTCGATGAACGGGGCAAGGTAGCGATTGCTGCGCAATACGACGAGGCGCGCTTTTTTGCCGAAGACTTGGCCGCGGTGAAAAAAGGCGCGCAGTGGGGCTATATTGATCGCGACGGCAAGGCAATCATCGCCGCGCAATACGATGAAGTCAGCGATTTTTCCGAAGGGCTGGCTGCGGTGCGCCGTGACGGGCAATGGCAGTGGATTGATGCGACAGGAAAAAGCGTTGCCGCGATTGATGGCGATTACGGCCACATCCAGCCGCTCAAGAACGGCGTGGCCATTGCCGTTGGCCATAGTGGCAACCGCACTGCCAAGAGCCTGGCCGATGCTGTCGGTCTTGCCGCAAGCGACAATAGTCGCGAATATCTGGTGAACCGCGAAGGCAAGCGCCTGACCGACGGCGATTTTCTCCTGCAGGCCAGCGAATGCGCCCCCGATGCGCCGTTGCGATTCAAGAAAGAACGCGAAGCGCTGTGGGGGCTTTATGATCACGATGGGCGCGAAATCCTCGCGCCCACTTATGACACTGTCGGCTATTTTTGCGACGGGCTTGCCGATGTGCATCGCGACAAGCACAAAGCCTATATCGATGATCAGGGGCGCGAGGTCATCACGCCGGGCTATGAATATATCAGTCCTTTTTCCGACGGACTGGCGGCGGTGGAAAAAGACGGCCTGACCGGCTATATCGACCGCGACGGGCGCGAAATCATTGCGCCGCAATTTGCGCGTGGCGAGCGCTTCGAGGGCGGATTTGCCGCGATCCGGGATGACAAGCGCGACTGGGGGCTGATCGACCGTCGGGGCAATATCGTCCTCGAACCGGCTTATCTCATCTTGCATACGCCTTTTGCCAATGGACGCAGCTTTGCCGCCAAGGCCGATGGCGCGTGGTTCATTCTCGATGCCAGCGGCTGCAAGGAGTAGGGGGGTGTTGACAATTGGTGAATGGAATTTACAAGGCTTTGGAAAGTAATTTGAAATTTTGAGGGTTTTCGTCGCTGCGCGGCTTTTTATCACCCCTCACCCCCACCCCTCTCCCGTTGGGAGAGGGGCTTTAGTTCATTGCTTTATTTGAAGTTCATCGTATGTCAACACACCCTGGGAAAGCCGCAATTTGCAAGGTTGTGGAGAACCTGCGCCTCGTGATTGGGCGGACGGGCTACAATGGCGCGATGAAAACGTTTCTGGTTTTTTTTCTGTGGGTGCTGGCGCTGCGCGCGGCGGCGATTTCCGTGGATGTGCATATTGGTGAGGCGCGGGTGCAGGGGGTGCGCGGCGCGGATGTGGTGTTGCGTTTGCAGAGTGGGGCGGATGCGGATTGGCGGCGCTGGTCGCTTGTGGCGGAGGCGCCGCGGTTGAGTTATGCGGGGCAGGTGGTGCGGGCGCCGCGTTTGGAGGCGGCGTTTGCCTTGCGTGAGGGGGGCTGGCAGTTGGATGCGGCGACGTTGCGTGCGCGTTTTGCCGGTTCGCGTTGGGTGTTGGCGGCGGAGTCGCTGGCGTTGTCGCGTTTGTTGTCCGGCGGGGATTGGGCGTCGGGGTTGCAGTTGCGTTTTTCGGCGGATGGGGATGTGTTGCGTGCGGAGTGGGCGGAGGCGCGGGGGACGATGCGCGCGCGGATGTCTGCGGCGCAGTTGGGGAGGTGGCTGAAGGCGCTGGGGCTGGATTGGCCTGCGATGGAGGGGGCTTTGCTGGCGGATTTGCAGGTGTGGCGCGCGGGCGGGCGTTGGCATTTGCAGGGGGCGCTGGATTTGCGCGAGGCGCGTTGGGGCAGCGCGGATGGGCGTTATGCGCTGGAGAAGGCGGGCGGGCGTTTGCGTTTCGCGGCCGAGGGTGCGGGCGGGCGGTGGTCGGGTGATTTTGATGTGGCGTTGGCGGGCGGCGAGGCGTTGTTGTCGCCGTTGTATTTTGATTTGCGCGAGACGCCGTTGTCGCTTTCCGGGCGTTGGTCGCTGGGTGAGGGGCGTTTGCAGCTGGCGGATGTGCATTTTGCCGAGAGGGAGGCGCACGGGGAGTTGGCGGCGGTGTTGTCGTGGCCAGGGATGGGGTTGCAGCGTTTGACGGTGCATCAGGCGAGTGGCGATGCGGATGCGATTTATCGGCGTTATGCCAGGCCATTTTTGCTGGAGAGTGTGTTGGGCGATGCGGCGCTTTCGGGGACGTTGTTTGCCGGGCTGGATTGGGCGGCGGGGGAGTTGCGCGAGGTGTCGCTGGTGCTGAATCGCGTGGATGTGGTGGACAATCAGGGGCGGTTTGCCTTGCGTGGTTTGGATGGGCAGTTGGGGCGCGGGGCGGTGTCGCGGCTGCGGGCGGCGGCGTCGTCGTGGCACAAATTGCCGATTGGCGCGTGGGAGGCGGTGTTTCTTTGGGCGGATGATGGGATTCGGCTGCAACAGCCGCTGCGCGTGCCGCTGTTGGATGGGGCGCTGGTGGTGGAGCGTTTGGAGCCGGTGGGGCTGCGCGATTATCGGCTGGATGCGCGGATTGAGCCGCTGGATTTGCGCGGTTTTGCCGAGGCGCTGGATTTGCCGCCGTTTGAGGGGGTGGTGAGTGGCGAGTTCCAGCAGGTGCGTTTCAACCGCGAGGGGATGCGGTTGTTGCAGCCGGTGTTGGTGCGGATTTTCGGCGGGGAGGTGCGGGTGCATGATTTGCGTGTGGAGCAGCCGTTCAGTGTGCAGCCGTTGCTGTATTTTGGTTTGGCGATTGACAGGGTGGATTTGCAGCGTTTGGCGCGGGTGCTGCAAGTGGCGGAAATCCGGGGCAATATCAGTGGTACGGTGAAGGATGTGCTGTTGCAGGATTGGGCGGTGAAGCGCTTCGCTGCCGATATTCATACGTCGCGGGATGAGCCGGGCAAGCGCCTGATTTCGCACGAGGCGGTGCAGTATCTCTCGGCAGCGGGCGGTGGTTCGGCGGTGGTGGGGGAATTTGTGCGCGTGCTCAATGCGTTTCCTTATGCGCGCCTGGGGTTTGTCGCGCGGCTGGAGAACAATGTGCTGCATATGCAGGGCGTGGAGGATGCGGCCGATGGCGGTTATTATCTGGTGAAGGGCAGTGGTTTGCCGAGGCTGGATATTATCGGCTACGAACGCCGCGTGGACTGGCCGGAGTTGCTGCGGCGGCTGGATGCGGCGCGGCATACGGATGAAGCGGTGGTGGAGTAGTTAAATTATCATTTTTACTGTAAAAATGGTTATTTTTTACCATTATGAAGCGCTTGTCGCGGTAAAAAATCACTATACAAAGCGCTTGGTATGGTGTTTTTTTACCATTTTCCTTTTCTGCTGCGCCTGCGGGCGCTTTTGTTTACAATGCGTTTCTTTTTTCGGGGATTTTTATGGCAGAGGATGGCTTGCCGCGCGATTTACGGGCGCGGCTCAATCAGGCGTTGGCGCAGTTGGCGGCGATTGTGGTGGGCAAGAATGAGGTGATTGCGTTGTCGATGGCGTGTCTGCTCGCGCGCGGGCATGTGTTGCTCGAGGATTTGCCGGGGGCGGGGAAGACGACGCTGGCCAAGGCGTTTGCCGCGACGCTGGGGCTGGATTACCGCCGCATTCAGTTTACGTCGGATTTGTTGCCGGCGGATGTGGTGGGTTTTTCCGTGTTGAATGCGCAGTCGCAGCAGTTGGTTTTTCATGCGGGGCCGGTGTTTACTCAGTTGTTGCTGGCCGATGAGATTAACCGTGCGTCGCCGAAGAGCCAGTCGGCGCTGTTGGAGGCGATGGAGGAGCGGCAGGTGACGCTGGAGCATGAGTCGCATGTGTTGCCGGAGCCGTTTTTCGTGATGGCGACGCAGAATCCGCTGGAGCAGATTGGCACGTATGCGTTGCCGGAGTCGCAGCTGGACCGTTTTTTGATGCGTTTGTCGCTGGGGTATCCGGCGGCGGCGCGCGAGGTGGCGATTTTGCGCGGCGAGTCGAGGAGCGAGATGATTGCGGCGGCGCGGCCGTTGTTGAGCCGCGAGGATGTGCTGGCGTTGCAGGCGGCGGTGCGTGCGGTGCATGTGTCGGAGAGTATTGCCCAGTATGTGCAGCGGCTTTTGGCGTATACGCGCAGCGGGGCGTTTGTGCATGGGTTGTCGACGCGTGCGGGGCTGGGGATGGTGCGCGCGGCGCAGGCGTATGCGCTGTTGCGCGGCGAGCGGGCGGTGCTGCCGGAGCATGTGCAGGCGGTGTTTGTGCCGGTGGCGTGGCATCGTTTGCAGGGGCGGTTGCAGGATGCGGCGGCGCATGAGCAGGCGGTGCGTGCGGTGCTGGGGCAGGTGGATGTGCCGCTTTGAGGTTTGATGTGTAGGTGATGCGTTTGTTCAGGGTTTTGGTGGCGAGGTTGCGTGCGCGCTGGTTGCGGCGGCAGCCGGCGGCGGATGAGAAGGTGCTGGCGTCGATGGCGCGGTTGCCGGTGGTGCCGACGGGGTTTGGTTTTGCCCTGGGGGTGGTGCTGGCGGTGATGTTTGTGTGGTCGGCGAATCATCAGTTGAATCTGGGGTATGCGCTGACGTTTCTGGTGGCGGTTTTGGCGTTGCTCGCGGCGGCGATGACGGTGGGGCAGCTTGCGGGGTTGCGTTTGCAGCTTGCGGATGCGGCACCGGTGTTTGCCGGGGAGGTGGCGCGGTTTCCTTTGCGGGTGGCGGAGCTGGACGGGCGGGTGCGCAGCGGTTTGACGTTTGTCTGTGGCGGGCGCGAGGTGCGCTTGGCCGGTTTGGCGGCAGGCGGCGCGGAGACGGTGTGGTTGGAGTTGGAGACGGCGCTGGCGCGCGGCTGGCAGGCGGTTGAGGCGGTGGATGTGCAAAGTCGTCAGCCGTTGGGATGGTTTTTGAGTTGGCAGTGGTTGCGTTTGACGGCGAGGGTGCTGGTGTATCCCGTGCCGCACGGGGATTTGCCGCTGCCGTTTGTGGCGAGCGCGCGTGCGGGGATGTTTGCTGCCGAGGCAGCGGGCGAGGATGAGCTGGCGGGGCTGGTGCCGTATCACGTGGGCGACAGTTTGTCGCGGGTGGCGTGGAAGCGCAGCGGGCGTGATGGCGGGTGGCTGGTGAAGCGTTTTGTCGGCGAGGGCGCGCCGGAGGTGATGCTGGATTATGCGGCGTTGCGCGGCGATGCGGAGATGCGGCTGTCGCAGTTGTGCCAATGGGTGCTGGAGGCGGATCGCGCCGGGTTGCGTTATGCCCTGCATTTGCCGGGGCAGGTGTTTGCCGCCGATGGCGGCGTGGCGCATCGCGAGCGCTGTTTGCAGGCGTTGGCGCTTTTTTAGGATTGGATGGTTTTATGTTGTTGTGGATTTCCGCCCGGGAGTATGCGGCGCGTTTGCCGAAGGCGTTGTGGTTGGTGGTGTGGGCGGCGTTTGTCGTGGCGCTGTTGCCGCTGTTGTGGCAGACGGGCGGGGCGCTGGGCGCGTTGCTGGGGGTTGCCGTGGCGTTGAAGGGGGTGGCGCTGTGGCAGGGGAAGATGGCGATTGCCTGGGCGGGGATGGCGCTTGCGCTGCCGCTCGGGGTGTGGCTGGTGTATGCCGATTTTCCGCGCATGGGGTTTACCCTGTCGTTTCTCAATCTGTTTGCGCTGATGGCGGTGGCGAAGCTGCTGGAGGCGCGCAATGCGCGCGATGCGCGGGTGCTGTTTTTGCTGGAATTGCTGTTGATGCTGGCGTTTCTCATGCATTCGCAGTCCATCCTGATGTTTGTCTATTTGTTGCTGGCGCTGGGGGTGGCGGTGTGGGCGCTGCTGAAGACGGAGCAGCGCGGCGCGCCGCTGGCTTTCGGGCGCTGGCGTGATGTGGCGAAGCTTTTGGGCATCGCCTTGCCGTTTGCCGTGGTGATGTTTTTCCTGTTTCCGCGCATTCCGCCGCTGTGGGGGATTCCGCATCAGCAGCAGAATGCGGTGACCGGTTTGCCGGAAGAGATGCGCATGGGCGATTTGAGTTCGCTGGCGACGTCGAACGAGGTGGCGTTTCGCGTGCGTTTCGAGGGCGATGTGCCGGCGTCGCGGTTGTTGTATTGGCGCGGGCCGGTGCTTTGGCATTACGACGGCGAGAATTGGCAGCAGCGCATTCGTGATGAATCGCGTCCGCCGGTGGAGGTGAAGGTGCGGCGCGATGCGCTGGTGCGCTATGCGGTGGTGCCGGAGAAACGCGATTTGCAGTGGTTGCTGACGCTCGATGTGGTGACCGATGCGCCGCTGGATACGCGCATCGGCTATGCGATGCAGGTGCGGATGCCGCCGCAGAAGGGCGCGGCGCGTTATCAGCTGACCTCTGCCACCGATTACCGTTTGCTCGCGCTTGATGAGCGCGACCGCGCCGATGCCCTGCGTTTGCCGGAAAATTTCGACGCGCCGCGTACCCGTGCGCTGGCGCGCGAGATGTTTGCGGCGGGCGGGGGAACGGCAGGCGGTTTTGCCCAGGCGTTCATGCGCTTTTTGCATACGGAAGAATTCTATTATTCGCTGGAGCCGCCGCCAGGGATGGGCGATGTGGACGAGTTTCTCTTTCGCGGGCGCATCGGCTTTTGCGAACATTACGCCAATGCGATGACGCTGGCGGCGCGCATGGCGGGCATTCCCGCGCGGGTGGTGATCGGTTATCAGGGCGGGGAGGTGAATCCGCTCAATGGCGAAGTGGTGGTGCGCGAGGAGTTGGCGCACGCCTGGGTGGAGCTGTATGACGCCACCCAGGGCTGGACGCGTTATGACCCGACGGCAGCCGTTGCGCCGAACCGCGTGGAGCAGGCGCGTCTTTCAGCATCGGTATTGAGCGCGGGTGAGGACAGCCGCTCCTTTACTTCGCGCATGGCGGAAAAGCTGGAAGCGCTCGCCTGGCTGCGCAATGCGCTCGATGCCACGCAATCGTTCTGGCGCAATTGGGTGATTGATTTGGATGGCAGCCAGCAGGGCAATTTGCTCGGCAAGCTGGGCTTGGCATCACTCGGGCGCGCGGGGTTGATGCTGGCGCTGTTTGCCGGGTTGCTGGGGCTGGCGTTGCTGCTCGCGTGGTGGTGGAAAAAGCGGCCACGCGAGGATCAGGATGCGTTGGCGCGCGCGGCGCTCACGATGCTCAGGCGCTTCGAGCGCGCCGGGCATGTGCGCTACAGCCACGAGAGTGTGGCGATGTTTTTGCGGCGCATGGCGGAAGCGCGCACGGGGCGCGAGCGCGATTCCCTGCTGCGCGCGGCACAGGCATATGACAATGTGCGTTATCGCGGGCGCGGCAATGCGGAACAATCAATCGGTTTTATCAAACGCTTGCGTGCGCGCTAATCGGTTTGCCCGAAGCGCGGCTTGATTCGGCGCAGCGGCAATAATATAGTACGCGCTTTGTTCGAATTTGGCCGTCATGATCCGTATTACCAAAGAAAGCGAATACGCCTTTTTGCTGTTGAGCGCGCTGCTCGACGAAGATGATGTGCCGAAAAGCGCGAGCAAGCTCGCCGAACAGACCGGCATTGCCGCGCCGATGACGGGCAAAGTGCTGAAACGGCTCGTGAAATACGACATTCTCGCGTCGACGCGCGGCGCTTATGGCGGCTATACCCTGACCCGCGCGCCGGAGGAAGTCAGTGTGCTCGAAGTGGTGGAAGCCATGGAAGGCGCGCCGGAGCTGGTCGATTGCGTCAAGGGCGGCAAGGATTGCGCCTTTGCCCCGCGTTGCCGCATCAGCCCGTTCTGGCTGTCGGTCAACCACGATATCCGCGACATGCTCGCCGCCAAGACCCTGCTCGACATGCAGCGGGACGAGCGGCAGGCGCGTCGCACCCAGTAAACATCCATGAGGTACGGACAAGACACGTTTATGAGTGGCAATGAAGAACTGAAAGAAATCGCCGCCGGCGAATACCGCTACGGCTTTGAAACCCATATCGAGCAGGACACCCTGCCGCCGGGGCTGGACGAAGGGGTGATCACCCGTATCTCGCAAATGAAGGGCGAGCCAGCGTGGCTGCTCGACTGGCGTCTGGAGGCCTATCGCCTGTGGCAGACGCTGGAAGCGCCGGACTGGGGGCATTTGAATATCGCGCCCATTGATTACCAGGCCATTTCCTATTATTCCGCGCCCAAGTCGAAAAAGGACGGGCCGAAGAGCCTGGATGAGGTTGATCCCGAACTTCTGCGCACTTACGAAAAACTCGGCATTCCCTTGCAGGAGCGCGAGCTGCTCGCGGGCGTGGCGGTGGATGCGGTATTCGATTCGGTATCGGTTGCCACCAGTTACAAGGACAGGCTCGCCAAAGACGGCATCATTTTCTGCTCGTTCTCCGAAGCGGTGCGCGAGCATCCCGAGCTGGTGAAAAAATACCTCGGCAGTGTGGTGCGCCAGAACGACAACTACTTCGCCGCGCTCAATTCCGCCGTGTTTACCGACGGTTCCTTCTGCTACATCCCGCCGGGGGTGCGTTGCCCGATGGAGCTGTCCACCTATTTCCGCATCAATGCCGCGAACACCGGGCAATTCGAGCGCACGTTGATCGTCGCCGACAAGGGCAGCTATGTGTCCTATCTTGAAGGCTGCACCGCGCCGCAACGCGACGAAAACCAGTTGCACGCCGCAGTGGTGGAAATCTTTGCCCATGAAGACGCGGAAGTGAAATATTCCACCGTGCAGAACTGGTATCCCGGCGACAAGGAAGGCAAGGGCGGCATTTACAACTTCGTCACCAAGCGCGGCCTTTGCGATGGCGCGCGCAGCAAGATTTCCTGGACGCAGGTGGAAACCGGCTCGTCGATTACCTGGAAATACCCGAGCTGTGTGCTGAAAGGTGATGATTCGGTAGGCGAATTTTATTCGGTAGCGCTGACGCGCGATTATCAGCAGGCCGACACCGGCTCGAAGATGATCCACATCGGCAAGAACACCAAATCCACCATTATTTCCAAAGGCATTTCTCTGGGATACGCGCAAAACGCCTATCGTGGTCTCGTGAAAATCCTGCCGCAGGCCGACAACGCGCGCAATTTCTCGCAATGCGACTCGCTCTTGATCGGCAGCGATTGTGGCGCGCATACCTTCCCCTATCTGATTACCCAGAATCCGGGCGCGCAGGTGGAACACGAAGCGACCACGGCGAAAATCGGCGAAGACCAGATTTTCTACTGCATGCAGCGCGGGCTGTCCGAGGAAGACGCGGTCAGCCTCATCGTCAACGGCTTCTGCAAGGAAGTGTTCAACGAATTGCCGATGGAATTCGCGGTGGAAGCGCAGCGCCTGATCGAACTCAAGCTCGAAGGCAGCGTCGGCTAAATATACATACACCCAAAGCGCTTCCCTGTATGTATACCAAAGCAAAAAACAACCTGACGGCGTTGGCTCGCCTTGCCGTACTGGATGTACTGTCTGCGGCGAGCCGCCTTGTTATCTTGCTTTTTGCAGTTGGTATCAAAAAACGGAAGAAGCGCTTGTTTACAGCATTTTGAAGGAAACACCATGTTACGCATTGAAAATCTGCATGTGGAAATCGAAGAGGACGGCAAGGAAATCCTCTCCGGCATTGATCTCAGCATTGGCGCGGGCGAGGTCCACGCCATCATGGGGCCGAACGGCTCGGGCAAATCGACGCTCGCCAACGTCATCGCCGGGCGCGAAGGCTATGCCGTGACCCAGGGCAGCATCGCTTTCATGGGCGAGGATTTGCTGGAAATGGAAGCGGAAGAGCGCGCCTGCGCCGGGCTGTTCCTCGCCTTCCAGTACCCGGTGGAAATCCCCGGTGTCAGCAATATGTATTTCCTGAAAGCGGCGCTGAACGCCAAGCGCGCCGCCAAGGGGCTGCCGGAAATGGACGCGATGGAGTTTTACGATCTCCTGCAGGCGCGGATGAAGACGGTGAAAATGCACGAATCGTTTCTCTCGCGCGCGGTCAACGTCGGCTTCTCCGGCGGTGAGAAAAAGCGCAACGAAATCCTGCAAATGGCGGTGCTGGAGCCGACGCTTGCCGTGCTCGATGAAACCGACTCCGGCCTCGACATCGACGCCCTGCGCGTGGTTGCCGACGGCGTCAATGCCCTGCGCGATGCCGGGCGCTCCTTCCTGGTGATCACCCACTACCAGCGCTTGCTCGATTACATCGTCCCCGACCATGTGCATGTGCTGGTCAACGGCAAAATCGTGCAAAGCGGCGGCAAGGAACTGGCGCTGGAACTGGAAGCGCGCGGCTATCAGGATTTCCGCGACGACGCCGGCGCATCGCGCGGCTGAGGCGGCAGCATGAATCAGGAACTGCTCAACCTGTTGCCGCAGGAAAAAAACGACGCCACCGCGCGCTTTGCCGCCTATGGCGATTTGCGTCGCGTGGAAGCATGGCGCTGGACGCCGCTCGCGGCCCTGAACGCGCCGCGCAAGGTGGCGCACGCCGATTACCAGCTTGACCTGCCGGACGCGGTGGACGAAGGCTTGCAGGAAGATGCCGCCGTGCGCGCGCGTTGGCTGCAACTCTCGGACGCGCCCTTTGCCTGGGCGAACTTTGCCCTGCTCGGTGAAGCGCTGACCTTGACCATCCCCAAAGATGCCGCGCCGCAAGAGCCGCTTGCGCTCAATATCGACGCCGCGCGCCGCGCCCTGCAATGCTCGCGTATTCATGTGGTTGTCGAAGAAGGTGCCAAGGCCGCGTTCTGGTTCGATTTCCGCAGCAGCTCCCAGGCGGCGCAATGGCCGGTGATCACCCTGGATGTGGCGGATAACGCCGAATTGCAGGGCGTGCTGTGGTTTGGCGGTGAGGAAGACACGGCGCAGTTGGCGCACGTCTTCTGCACGCTGGGTACGCACAGCCGTGCGCGTTTGAATGCGGTGCAGCACGGTGGCGCGCTCGCGCGTCTCGACCTCGAAGCGCATCTTGTGGGCGAACACGGCGATTTCAGCTTTGGCGGCCTGCAAACCCTGGAAGCCGCGCAAGTGGCGGATTGCCACGTTGTCGTGCGTCATCTCACTGAAAACGGCGTCAGCCACCAGGTGCTGCGCGGTGCGCTCGATGCGCAATCCAAGGGCATTTTCGACGGGCTCATCTACGTCGCCCACGGCGCGCAACTGACCGACGCGCAGCAGGACAGCCGCTACATGCTGATGTCGAACGAGGCTATGTCGCACAGTGTGCCGCGTCTGGAAATCTATGCCGATGATGTCAAATGCGCGCATGGCTCCACCGTCGGCTTCCTTGACCCGGAAGCGCTTTTCTACCTGCGCTCGCGCGGTATCAGCGAAGACGCGGCGCGCAAAATGCTCACCCTGAGCTTTTTGCATGAAGCCGTCGTCGTCGATCACGACGCGCTGCACGATGCCCTGCACGACGCCATCAGCGCCCTGTGGATGAAGGAAAGCGGCGATGACGACCAGCCCGTGGCGTAAGGATTTTCCCGTCTTCGCCCGCGAGGCGGGCGGCACGCGCTTGGCTTACCTCGACAGCGCCGCGAGTACGCAAAAGCCGGAGGCCGTCATCGCCGCGATGGACGCCTGTTATCGCCACGAATACAGCAATATCCATCGCGGGGTGCATCGTCTCTCGCAGCAACTCACCGCGCGCTACGAAGCGGTGCGGGAAAAAGTCGCCGCCTTCGTCGGCGCGGCAAGCGCTGGCGAAATCGTCTTCACCAAAGGCACCACCGACGGCTTCAATATCCTTGCTTCCTCCCTCGGGCAATTGCTGCTGCAACCGGGCGACAAGGTACTCATCACCGCGATGGAGCATCATGCCAACATTGTGCCGTGGCAAATGGCGTGCGCGCGCTTCGGCGCGGAACTCGTGGTGCTGCCCATGGACGCACGCGGTGCGCTGCGTCTGGAAGCGCTCGACGAACTGCTCGACGGCGTGAAAATCTTCGCCTTTGCCCATGTTTCCAACGCGCTGGGTACGGTGAACGACATCGCCGCATTGATTGCCAGAGCCAAAGCGCGCGGCATCGTTACCATCGTTGACGGCGCGCAGGCCATTGCCCATACGCCCGTTGACGTGCAAGCGCTCGACTGCGATTTCTACCTCTTCTCCGCACACAAACTCTACGGCCCCACCGGCATCGGCGCGCTCTACGGCAAAAAACGCTGGCTCGACGCCATGCCCCCGTACCAGGGCGGCGGCGACATGATCCTCTCCGTCAGCTTCGAGAAAACCGAATACGCCCCCGCGCCGCACAAATTCGAAGCGGGTACGCCGCCCATCGTCGAAGTCATCGGCATGGGCGCTGCGCTCGATTGGGTGCAGGCCGCAGGCATTGCCGCGCTCGCCGCCCACGAAGACGCGCTGCGCCGCGAAGCGGAAGAGGCGCTCGCTGCCATCCCCGGCCTGCGCATCATTGGCACCGCCGCGGAAAAAGCCGCCGTCATCTCCTTCGTCCTCGACGGCATCCATCCGCATGACGCGGGAACCGTTTTCGACCAACACGGCGTCGCCGTGCGCGTCGGCCACCACTGCGCCGAACCCGTCATGCGCTTCTTCGCCGTCCCCGCCACCATCCGCGCTTCGTTTGCCGCCTACAACGACAGCGAAGACATCGCCCAACTCCTCGCCGCCATCCGCGCCACCCAGGAACTCTTCGCATGAACGACTTGAAAGCGCTCTATCAGGAAGTCATCCTCGATCACAGCAAAAAACCGCGCAACTTCCGCAGGATAGACCCCTGTACCCACAGCGCCACCGGACACAACCCCCTTTGCGGCGACAACCTGAAAATCTTCGTGCAACTGGAAGAGGGGCGCATCGTTGACCTCAGCTTCGTCGGCGACGGCTGCGCCATCTCCAAGGCGAGCGCCTCGCTCATGACCGACATGGCCAAAGGCAAAACTCTGAAAGAATTCAAACAGCTTTACAACGACTTCCACCACGTCGCCACCACGCAAGACCCCATCCCCGAGAGCATGGGCAAACTGCGCGTCCTCGCAGGCGTGCGCGACTACCCGGCGCGGGTCAAATGCGCCACCCTGGCGTGGCATACGCTGGACGCCGCCCTGCACAACCAGCAACACGCGAAAACGGAATAACCATGGAACTCGACGCCGTACCCTACCGCAAAGACCCGGACGACCCCGGCCTCGCGCCGCTTGAGCGCGACATCATCCTCGAGCTGAAAAAAGTCTACGACCCGGAAATCCCCGTCGACATCTACGAACTCGGCCTCATCTACGCCGTCGCCATCCACGGCAACGCCGCCACCGTACACATGACGCTGACCGCCCCCGGCTGCCCCGTCGCCGGTGTCATGCCCGACTGGGTGAAAGAAGCCGTGGAACGCGTCGACGGCATCGACGAATGCGAGGTCATCATGGAATGGGACCCGCCGTGGCGCATGGACATGATGAGCATGCGCGCCAAAATCGAACTTAACATGATTTGAGTAAAAATAGACGTTTTTTACCATATTGAAGCGCTTATGATGAGAAAATTTCTCGTAATAAGCGCTTTTTGGTGAGAAAAATTACCACGATTGCGTAGGGTGGGTGTCAACCCACCATCGCGGAACGATTTGTAGGATGGGCGTAAGCCCATGCGGATACGAAACATCGCAAACCGCATGGGCTTA
>JAUNKJ010000039.1 GCA_030532785.1 Cardiobacteriaceae bacterium | reverse complement strand
CCCTGCGGACGAGCTGGCAAGCCAGTCCCCCGCAAGCGGGGGAAGGAACTGATTGGAGAACAACGCCATATCAGTGGATATATCTACCTTTCTTATCCCGAACCGAGACCGTATCAAGCCGTTGTTGATTCAAATCATGGGCATCAATTACCGGTATGCGCACTGACGCCGATGCTGCCATAGGCCTGGGTTTGCCCACCGGCGTTGGTGATGCCGATGGTGTTGTGGCGCGCGGGATCGTTTTGCTCGAAACGGTAAGTCACGTCGTTGCTGCCACCGCAGGCAACGAGCAGCAAGGCGAGGGAAGCGAGCAGGGTTTTCATGATGTTCTCCGGAAAAAGCAAAGGCGCAGCATAAAGGACTTTGTTACGCGATGCCATGGTTGGCAGCAGGTAGGGTGGGCTTCAGCCCACCATGGGATATTCGGCAAATCAATGGTGGGCTGAAGCCCACCCTACAACATACCTATAAACTCATCAAAAATAGTTATTTTTTACCACAATAAAGCGCTTATCTCGGTAAAAAATCACTATTTTCTTACGATATATGACCCATTTTCTGATCCGGGCGCACCACAAGATAAAGCGCAAGCGCAGTGAGCGCGCCCAGGGTGTCGGCGAGGATATCTTTTTGCGCATCCCAGATGTCACCCTGCGAGCCGAGGAATTCGATGCCGGCGTCGCCGCCTTCGATCACGGCGTATTGCCATTCGATGATTTCATACGCCCCGGCGACGCTCATGATGAAGAAGAGGGAGAAGAAAAAGGCGAGTTTGACGCCGCAGTGTTTGCGGCGCAGCAGCCATTCCATCATCGGGTAGGCGTAAAAGCCGATGATGTAGTGGGCGAGGCGGTCGTAGTGGTTGCGGTCTTCGCCGAGGATGGGGCTTAAGAGGCGGTTGCCCCAGTCGAAGGGGACGTTGGCGAAGGTGTAATGCGCGCCGACGAGGTGCATCACAAGCCACAGGCTCATGAGGAAATAGGCGAGATTGCTGAAGCGGAAGCGCGGGTAGGTGAAAACGAGCGCGGCGAAGACGGCGAAGATGGGGATGACTTCCGCCCACCACACGGCGCGGTCTGCCGGGGCGATGCCCGACCAGATGGCTACGGCGGTGATGAGGGCGGCAATGGCGGCGGGGATGGTGTGGGTGTCGCGGGTGGTCATGGGGTTTCCGGGGGTTAGGGATGGCGGGTTTGTATCATGTTCGCGCGGGAGATGGGGATTTTTTTGCGGCGCGGTTTGTAGGTATGGTGAGTTGGTAGGCTGGGTTAGCCCGTAGGGCGTAACCCAGCGCGATGTTGCAAATATTTGCTGGGTTACGCGGCGTTGCCGCTAACCCAGCCTACCATCGCTGCGCGATTTCCCCTCTCCCCAACCCCTCCCCCTCAAGGGGGAGGGGCTTTTAGCTCCTTGCTTTGTTTGAAGTTCATCGCACAAAAATCTGAATTATCAACACGCGCTAACCCAGCCTACGGCTTTGATACGTTGATGGTGGGTTGACACCCACCCTACAGGGATGAGAAATTTTCTCATCATTAAGCGCTTATGGTGCAAAAATTTCTCACGATAAGCGCTTAGTGATGGTAAAAAATGTTTATTTTTGCTGTTTTTATGTTTCTTGTTGTTGGCGGCTGGCGTCTTCGATGGTGAAGAGGGTGTCGAGGAGGGTGGTGGCGAAGGCGCCTGCGGGGAGGATGAAGTCGAGGGTGAGGGTGTGCTCGTTTTGCCATTGCCAGTGGAGGTCGCGGGCGTAGAGCCACATGGGGCGCCAGTCGCTGTCGGTGTGGGTTTGCAGGTAGGCGAGGGTGTCGGTTTCTTCGTGGAGGATTTGCGCGCGGATGCGGCCGGCGTCGCCGTGGATGGGGAGTTCGCCTTTGCCGGGGAGCCAGCCGCCGGGGGCGATGTCGCCGCTCGCGGCGCGTTGGCGCAGGGTGTCGTCAACGGTGTCGACGGCGAAGTGGCTGTGGCTGCCGCTGAGCATGGCGCGGTCGCCGCTGATGATGTCGCGGGCGCTGTGGCCACGGGCGGCGAGTTCGAGGTTGAAGAGGTGGGCGCGCAGCACGGAGAGGACGCGGCCGCGTTCGTCACGGTTTTTGGGGAGTTTGCCGCGTTGTACCCATTGGCGGGCGTGGGCGAGGTTGTGGTGGCCGAAGCGTTGGTTGCCGAAGGCGTTGGCGAAGCCGTGGTCGCGCAGTTGGGTGAGTGCTTGGTCGAGGGGGGCGCGGGGGCTGTCGATGTTGCGCAGGGTGAGGTGGAAGGCGTTTTCGCGGTGGGTGGCGATGCGCAGTTTTTTCTGGTGGCGCTGGCGTTCAAGGATGCGCCAGCCGTCGCCGCTGTCGGGGAGTTGGTCTGCGTATTTCCAGGGCAGGGAGAGCCATTGGCGGGTGATGGCGTGGCGGTCTTTGAGGCCGCTGTGGGCGATGTCGCGCTGCGGGCAGCCGCTGATGGTGGCGAGGGTTTTTTTGAGCCATTGGGTGTTGATGGCGGTTTTTTCGATGTGGAGCCAGAGGTGTTCGCCGTCGCCGCTGAAGGGGATGGCGATGATTTCGCTGACGATGAAGTCGGCGGGGTGGCTTTTGATGCGGGCTGTGGGTTTCATGGTTGGCGGGTGAGTTGTTGCTGGAGGAGTTGGCGTTCGCGTTCGAGGGTGAGGCTCAAGGAGAGTATGGGGGTGGCGTGGTCGGCGGCGAAGAGGGTGAGGAGCTGGCGGTAGAGGGCGGGGTCGCGCAGGGGGGCGGCGCGTTTGCCGAGGGTGGCGAGGGTGGCGGGGTCGAGGGCGGGTTGGGGGACGCGGTAGCTGCGCGGGAGGCCGGCGGTGAGCCAGGATTGGGCGAGGTCGGCGGTCATTTGCGGGAGGATGGCGCGGTTCATGACGAAGATGTCTTGGGCGCGGGCGAGGCCGAGTTCGCGCATGCGGTGGGCGCTGAGGCTGCCTTGGTGCTGGATGAGGTGGGCGAGGACGGCGTGGATGTGTTCGTGCTGGATGGCGGGGGTGAGGGCGGGGAGGCGTCGCAGCCATTCGAAGGCGATGCCGCCGAGCGGCGGGAGGCTGTGGGCGGGGGCGGAGAGGTGGCAGCGCAGGTCGATGTCGCTGATGAGGCGGTCGGTTTGCAGGAGGATGGCGAGGCCGTGGTCGTGGATGTCGCCGCTGACGGAGGCGAGGACGGGGCGGGGGAGCATGCGTAGCGCCATGATGAGGCGGGCGAGGGCGGCGCTTTCGTCGGCGAGGGTTTGCGGGTCGCGCTGGTGGAGGGTGCGCCAGTCGCGGGGGGTGCCGAAGGTGTCGCCGCTGTGGTAGAGGAGGAGCATGCGGTGTTCTTGTTTGGCGTCGGCGCAGACGAGGGCGAGTTCGTCGAGGGTTGTCCGGTCGAGGGCGACGCGTGTGGCTTTGGGTTGCCAGATGAGGAGGTCGTCACGGTAGCGCCAACTGGTGCTGCCGGGTTGGTTGCGCCATTGGCGCACGGGGTCGGCGAGGGGGTTTTCGGTTTGTGTGTCGCTGTCGGGGGCGGCGCGGCGGTTTTTGAGGTTTGTCAGGATGGGGGCGGGGCTGCCGAGGGTTTTCAGGACTTTTTTCGGGTTGAAGGCGAGGAGGAGTTCGTAGGGTTGGATTTGCCAGGCGAGGCCGTGTCGGATGAGGCGGTCGAGGGCTTCGGCGGGGAGTTCGAGGAGGCGGCTGATGTGGGCGAGCGCTGTCCAGATGTCGCCGAGCCAGGCGCAGATGAAGCGGGCGTGGGGGTGGGCAAGCGCTGATAAGGCGGCCCAGTCGTGGTGGCGGTAGGTGGCGAGGGTGTTGTCATCAAGGGCGGCGGCGGGGAGGGTGTCGCCCGCGAAGGTGCGCTGGTTGCCGTGGCGCGCGGCGTGTTCAGAAATCCACGGCGGGAGGGCGATTTTGTCGCCCCAGAAGGCGTGGTCGTCTGCCGGGGTGCGGGCGTGGATGTCGCAGAAGCGTTGCCAGCCGATGCGGTCGAGGAGGCCGATGAGGCCGCCGTCGTAGCGGCCGCAGATGAGGGCGGTGAGGCTGGCGAGGGTTTCCACGGGCAGACCGAGGTGGGCGGCGTGGTGAAAGGCGCTGGTGACGGCGAGTACCTGGAAGCGGTTGGCGGCGAAGTTGTCGGTGTCGGGGACGACGACGGTTTCCGCGCCGAGGAGGTCGCGGAAGAAGCCTTGCACGCGTTCGAGGGTGCGCGGTTCGGTGCGCGAGGCGGGGATGAGTTCGAGGGCGCGCTGGTAGCGCGGCGGGCGGAAGAAGTGGGCGCCGATGAAGCGGGTGCGGCTGCCGGCGGGGAGTCCCTGGGCGATGGCTTCGATGGAGAGGCCGCCGCTGGTGGCGATGATGACGGTGTCGCGGCCGAGGCCGGGGGCGATGCGCGAGAGGATGCCGTGTTTGACGGCGAGGTCGTCGCCCGCGCATTCGATGACGAGGTCGTGTTCGGCGAGCATCGGCCAATGGTCGCGGTAGTTGCGCGCGTCGATGAGGGAGGCGGCTTCCTGGCCGGCGAAGGGCGGCGGGCGCATTTGCAGGAGGCTCGCGATGGCGGCTTCGGCGCGGGCGTTGGGCGCGGCGGTGTCGGGTTTGTCGTAGAGGCGCACGCGTACCCCGGCGTCGGCGAAGCGCGCGGCGATCAGCGCGCCCATCGGGGTGGCTCCGAGGATGGCGGGGCGCTGGAAGGCGAAAGCGCGGGTGTTGGCGGGGTGGAGGCGGGTCATGCCGGGGATAATGCCCAAAGGCTGTAAGTGGTAAATTTTCTCATGAAGAAGCGCTTGGTGCGGTAAAAAATAACCATACCAAGCGCTTTATATAGTGATTTTTTATCACTTTATGCCGTTTTGCTGGCGGAGACGAGGAATTCGGGCAGGCGGTCGAGGCTGATGCGCTGCGCGTCTGCGTCGCGGCGTGCCTTGTATTCGGCTTCGCCCGCTTCCAGGGTTTTGTCGGAGATGACGACACGGTGCGGGATGCCGATCAGGTCCATGTCGGCGAACATGACGCCGGGGCGTTTGTTGCGGTCGTCGATGGCGACGTTGACGCCTTGGGCGAGGAGGGTGCGATAGAGCGCTTCGCTGGCTTCGCGTACCGCGTCGGATTTCTGCGCGTTGACCGGGAGGATGACGACGGTGAACGGCGCCAAGCCTTCCGGCCAGATGATGCCGTGTTCATCGTGGTTCTGCTCGATGGCGGCGGCGACGATGCGGGTAACCCCGATGCCGTAGCAACCCATGAGCGGAACGGCGGAACCACCGCCTTCAAGCGGGACTTTGAGGTTCATGGCTTTGGAGTATTTGTCGCCGAGCTGGAAGATGTGGCCGACTTCGATGCCGCGCCGCACCGAGAGCGTGCCCTGACCGTCGGGGGCGCGGTCGCCCGCGACGACGTTGCGCAGGTCGGCGATGTGTCCAGGGCGGGCGTCGCGTTCCCAGTTGACGTTGAAATAGTGGTAGCCGTCTTCATTGGCACCGACGGCGAAGTCGGCCACGAGTGCCGCGTCGCGGTCGACGATGACGGTGATGCCGTCGGGCAGGCCGACGGTGCCGAGCGAGCCGAAGCCTGCGCCGATTTTGTCGCGCACGATTTTTTCGTCCGCCAGGGTGAGGGGGGCGGCGACTTCCGCGAGGTGTTCGGCCTTGACGGCGTTCAGTTCGTGATCGCCGCGCAGCACGAGGGCGACGATGCCGCCGTCCGCGCCATTGACAAAGAGGGTTTTCAGCGTTTTTTCAATGGGCAGACCGTGTTTTTCCACCAACGCGACGATGGTTTTCACGCCGGGGGTGGCGACTTTTTCCATGGCGGCGCCCGGTGCGGGGCGCGTGCCTTCGGGCGCGGCGGCGACGGCTTTTTCCATGTTGGCGGCGTAATCGCCGTGCGAGGCGAAGACGATGTCGTCCTCGCCGGTGTCGGCGAGGACATGGAATTCGTGCGAGCCGGTACCGCCGATCGCGCCGTTGTCGGCGAGTACCGGGCGGTAATCGAGGCCGAGGCGCTCGAAGATGCGGCAGTAGGCGGCGAACATCGCCTGGTAGGTTTCCTGCAAACTCGCTTCGTCGAGGTGGAAGGAGTAGGCGTCTTTCATTACGAATTCACGGCCGCGCATCACGCCGAAGCGCGGGCGGATTTCGTCGCGGAATTTGGTCTGGATTTGAAAGAGGTTGACGGGCAACTGTTTGTAAGTGCTCAAATCGCGGCGCACCAGATCGGTGATCACTTCTTCATGCGTCGGCCCCAGGCAGTAATCGCGCTGGTGGCGATCCTTGATGCGCAGCAGTTCCGGCCCGTACTCTTCCCAGCGCCCGGATTCCTGCCACAGTTCGGCGGGCAGCACGCCGGGCATGATCAGCTCCAGCGCGCCCGCGCGTACCATTTCTTCGCGAATCACTTGCTCCACCTGCTTCAGGACGCGCAACCCGAGCGGCATCCACGAATAAATGCCGGTCGCCGTCTGGCGGATCATGCCCGCACGGAGCATGAGCTGGTGGCTGATGACTTCGGCTTCCGCCGGGGTTTCTTTCTGGGTGGTTAACCAAAACTGGGAAAGACGCATAAATCTCTTTTCAAATCAAACAATGGCAATTACTGCGGACTGGGGCCGCAGAACTGGTCGATATTCTGTTGCGCCTGCGTTTTGCGCTCCATGATCGCCGTGCTGTCGAGCGGCACGAGATTGCCCGCGCTGTCTTCCTCGTAAATGGTTTTCTTGGTGTTCATCACTTCGAGGTCTTTCATCGCGGTCTCGCAGCGCTTCTCGCGGGTAATCGTGCCCGGCGGCGTTTCTGCCGGCTTGTCATTGGCCGCAGGCTGTGATCCCGGCGTCACCGGGGTGATGGCCGCGTTGGCCTGCCCTTCCGCCGGACGGTGCGGCTTCAGCACATAGAAAGATTCGGTATCCGGACGCTCGTTGATGACCATGCCGTACTCGTTGAGCTTGACATAGTTCTGCACGCCGCGCGGCGGCACTTTGCCGTAATGCGCGCGCCCGTTCTGATACCACTTGTAAATCACGAACTGCTCTTCGCCGCTTTTCACCTGCGCCTGCGCCAGTGAAATGCATCCCATGGCAACCATTCCCAAAACGACTATTCTTTTCATGGCTAGAATCCTTTCAAAAAAACCCTTGGACATCCGGCATGTTATCCCGGAATTCCGCACCGCTTCCCTTCGCGGAAAAGCACGGCGAACCGGCATGCCTGCTGCCCGGCAGGGCAGAACACCGCTTTCGCAAAAGCAGTCAGGCAGAAGTATAACGGCATCCCTTGGCCGACTTCAAAAAATTTCTGTACTTTTGTTCAGATTTGCCGCGCAAGCCTTGCGTTTTGCCGCCCGCGCCGTTCCGGCCATCTGCTATACTGCGCCGCCTCACCATATCGTCATCAAGGAGACACCCCGATGAAAGCACCCGTTCGCGTAACCATCACCGGCGCCGCCGGCAACATCGGCTACGCCATGGCCTTCCGCATCGCCGCAGGCGACATGCTCGGCCCCGACCAGCCCGTCATCCTCCAGCTCCTGGAAATCACCCCGGCGCTCGGCGCGCTCGAAGGCGTCGTCATGGAACTCAAAGACTGCGCCTTCCCGCTGCTCAAAGGCATCGTCGCCACTGACGACCTTGCCACCGCCTTCAAAGACACCGACTACGCCCTCCTCGTCGGCGCGCGCCCGCGCGGCCCCGGCATGGAACGCAAAGACCTGCTGGAAGCCAACGGTGCCATCTTCGGCCCGCAAGGCAAAGCGCTCAACGACCACGCCTCGCGCAACGTCAAAGTCCTCGTCGTCGGCAACCCCGCCAACACCAACGCCCTCATCGCCCAGGCCGCCGCGCCCGACCTCGACCCGCGCCAATTCACGGCCATGACCCGCCTCGATCACAACCGCGCGCTGTCGCAGCTCGCCGACAAAACCGGCAGCCACACCACCGCCATCCGCAAAATGACCATCTGGGGCAACCACTCCTCCACCCAATACCCGGACATCAGCAACGCCACCGTCGACGGCAAAGCCGCCGCCAGCCTCGTTGACGACGCCTGGTATCAAAACACCTTCATCCCCGACGTCCAGCAACGCGGCGCAGCCATCATCAAAGCGCGCGGCGCGTCCTCGGCAGCATCGGCCGCCTCAGCCGCCATCGACCACATGCGTTCATGGGCGCTCGGCACCGACGGCGACGACTGGGTCAGCATGGGCGTCCCCTCCGACGGCTCCTACGGCATCGCCCCCGGCATCATCTACTCCTACCCCTGCCGCTGCAAAAATGGCAGCTACGAAATCGTGCAAGGGCTGGACATCAGCGCCTTCAGCCGCGAAAAAATGGACGCCACCGACGCCGAACTGCGTGAAGAACGCGCCGCCGTCGAACACCTGCTGAAATAAGCATTGCGGAACGGAAAGAGACCTTGTACGCAAGGTCTCTTTTTTATAAAAACAGGGAAAATAGCAATTTTTTCTCACCATGAAGCGCTTGATATGAGAAAATTTCTCACACAAAGCGCTTAATGGTGAGAAAATTTACCATTCTCAAAACCATGCCCGCCCAAAACCTCCGCCACACCCCGCGCGAACAACCCTACCTGCGCCAAGCCATCTTTCACCCCGAACGCACCCCCGACTTTTCCCGCCATCCCTTCAACATCCCCGCCGTGCGCGACATCGCCCGCATCGACTTCCATCCCGGCATCACCTTCTTCACCGGCGAAAACGGCAGCGGCAAATCCACCATCCTCGAAGCCATCGCCATCGCCCTTGGCCACAACCCCGAAGGCGGCAGCAAACACGCGCGTTTCCAGACTGCCGACACCGGCGACAACCTCCACGCCCACCTCCGCCTCATCCGCAGCCCGCCCGTCCCCAAAGACGGCTACTTCCTCCGCGCCGAAAGCCTCTTCAACGTCATCACCCATCGCCAGCACATCGGCTATGCCCACGACTACGACGGCCGCGCCCTGCACGGCAACTCCCACGGCGAAGCCTTCCTCTCCGTCCTCCTGCACCGCCTCTCCGGCAACGGCCTCTACCTCCTCGACGAACCCGAAGCCGCCCTCTCCCCCGCGCGGCAAATGGTCGCCCTGCGCGCGTTCCACCACCTCGTGCAACACCACTCGCAACTCATCATCGCCACCCACTCGCCCATCCTCCTCGCCTACCCCCACGCCCGCATCTACCACTTCGATGAAAACGGCATCCACCCCATCACCTACGAAAACAGCGACCCCTACCGCAGCACCCGCGACTTCCTGAACCACTACCACGAACGCCTGCGCCAACTCCTCACGGATGACGACACCTGAACCCAAAACGCAAAAAATCTCTCCGCGCCTCCGCTATCATCTCTCTCCCCCATTGCCGGAGACCCCCATGATCACCCTCCACGCCCTCGACCAATCCCGCGCCTTCCGCATCGTCTGGCTGCTGGAAATCCTTGAAATCCCCTATACCCTGCAACGCTACCCGCGCGACCCCGACACCCTGCGTGCCCCGGAAGCGCTGCGCGCCATCCACCCCCTCGGCAAAGCCCCCGTCCTCGAAGACGGCGACCTCACCCTCACGGAAAGCGGCGCCATCGTCGACTACCTCATCACCCGCTACGGCAACGGCAGCCTCATGCCCGCACGCGACACCCCCGACTACTGGCACTACCAGCGCTGGCTGCACTACCCCGAAGCCTCCCTCATGCCGCTCCTCCTCGTCAGCCTCATCTTCCGCCGCGTGCGCGACGCGCCCATGCCTTTCTTCGTCCGCCCCTTTGCAAGCGGCATCGCGAGCAAAGTCGAACACAACTTCACCCACCCGCAACTCACCCTCCACCTCACCCACATCAACAACACCCTCAACAACCAAAACTGGCTCATCGGCGACAACCTCAGCGGCGCCGACATCATGATGAGCTACCCCCTCATCGCCGCCGAAAGTCGCACCGACCTCGCGCCCTACGCCAACATCCGCCGCTACCTGCAACAAATACAAACGCACCCCGCCTGGCAGCAAGCGCTGGAAAAAGCCGGATCGCCCGTTCTCTGAGAGCCTGTTCATAGTCTTCTTGTGTAGCCGTTTTCCGAGGAAAAAATCGTGTATGCAAGGCGAAAATACGCGCAAGGTTGAACACCTTGCAAGTATTTTCAACGCGGCAGACGCGGTTTTTAACTGGAAATACGGTCGCAATGGAGACTATGAAAAGGCTCTATACCCAAAACAGCGCACATCCACTAATATTGCCCACCCGCAAACCATTTGGAGCACCCCATGCGTCTGTATCTCAGCCCCACCTCGCCCTACGGCCGCCTCATCCTCGCCGGAGCATTGAACGCCGGCATCCGCGACATCGCCCTCAACTTCGTCGACCCGTGGACGAACCCCGCCGAACTCGAAGCGCAAAACCCCTTCTCGCAAATCCCGACCCTCATCACCCGCGACGGCCACACCCTCTACGACAGCTTCATCATCGCCGACTATCTTTTCGACCACCCCATTCGCGGCGGACAGGCAGCGGCGACGCTCGCCTACGCGCGCATCCTCCTCGAACAAACCGTGAAATATTTCTCGCTCAACCGCGCCAAACCGGCACACGGCGAAGAACATCCGCACATCGCCCGCGCCCGCGACGCTGTGATCCGCGCCCTGCCGCGCGCGCCGCAACTCCAGGCGGAAAGCCGCGATTTCGCGCAAATCGCCCTCGGCTGCGCGCTCTCCTACCTCAAACTGCGCCTGCCGGCACTCGCCGAACAATACCTTTCCGCCGACAACCGCCGCGCGCTTGCCGCCTTTGCCCAACGTGCGGAAATCGCCGCCACCGCCCCGGAAGCGCTGGAAAGCCGCCCGGAGAACATCAATGCCATTTTTGCAAAAATTGGCAAATAATAGTGATTTTTTACCATCTCAAAGCGCTTGTTGTGGTAAATTTTTGCACGATAAGCGCTTCACAATGAGAAGATTTCTCATTGCATAAAAAGCGGACGTTGCGAATCACATCCGTTTTTTTGTTGGGAAGGCGTTTGCAGGATGTTTTTGTACGTTGGTAGGCTGGGTTAGCGGCAACGCCGCGTAACCCAGCGCGATGTTTGATGTCTTTGCTGGGTTACGGCTACGCCTAACCCAGCCTACCCTCGCCACGAATCTGCGCCATAAAAAATGTCGGCCACAAAGTGGCCGACCTACGTTGTTGGTGGGCTGAAGCCCACCCTACGGATGCGGTGTTTTTTTGTAGGATGTGTGGACGAAATCCACGCACGCGGTTTGCGTGCGTGTTTCCCGCGTGCGTGTCGGCGTTGTCGCCACACACCCTACGTCCGGTGGGTTGACACCCTACGATTTCACCCGGCTTTTTCCGGCACCATGCACGGGCGGTGGATGTCGACGATTTCGTCCATGACGTCAGTGTCGAAGTGGCCAAGGAGTTCGCTCACGCCGTGTTCCAGTTTGTAGTCCATTTCTTCCGTATAGAGGGGGATGACGCAGTAGAAGCGGATGATTTCGCCGTCGGTGGTTTGCAGGGTGTAGGCTTCTTCGGGCTGGGAGAGGAGCGGCGGCAGGAGGAGGAAGCCGGAGAAGGGGGTGTTGGCGATGGGTTCGGGCGGGTCGCCGTTGGGGATGGTGTGGCCTTCGCCAAGCCAGGTTTCGTATTCGTGCGGCAGGCGCGCGAGGATTTTCAGCCAGCGCAATGGCCAGTAATTATCTTCGTTGTCAAAGTCTTCCTGTTTGAGCGGCCAGTCGGGCGGGAGGTAGATGAGGAGTTCGGCGCGGGTGTAGCGCTGGTTGCCGTCGAAGGCGGGGACGTGCATGGGGAGGTCGCTCATGCCGATGGTGGCGAGGGTGTACCACGGGCGTTCGGTGCTGGGCGGGATCATGTGGATGTCGATGTGGACGATGTCGCTGACGATTTCGTGGTAGATGCCGCCGATGTCGCCGAAGTAGTGTTCGTAGTGGCCTTCGATTTCTTCGCCGTAGATTTGGATGTCGTCGGGGACGGTGATGTCGCGTTCGGGGTCGTCTTCGTGGCGGTAGATGCGCGAGCCGCCACTGGAGTATTCGGGTTCGGCGAAGCTGTCGATGATGTCTTCGATGACGTCCTGGAAGTCGCCGTTCAACATCCCGAGGTAGTCTTCAAGCCAGGCGGCGAAGTCGGGGCTTTCCGCTTCGAGGGTGTAGTCGTAGATGTCGTCGCCGATGTAGGCGGTGATGACTTGGCCACGTTCGCCGATTTGTCCGGGGGCGAAGTCGAGGCAGGTGATGTCGCCGCCGTTGGTCATGAAGGGGAGCCAGTCGCGGTGAAACAGGACGTTGGCGATGACGCCGTCGTTGTCGCTTTCGCCGGGGGTGAGGCTGCGCCAGTCGTCGCCGTAGTGGTCGCGCAGGTAGTTTTGCCAGTGCTGGTGCATGGCGAGCATTTCGGAGAGCGGCAGGAATCGGTCTTCACTTTCCGCGCCGTCGGTGCGGCGCTGGCCGTCAAAACGGCGATAGAGGGCTTTGAAGCTCGCGGGCAGGGGGTGGCCAAAGGCGGCTTCAAGGGCTTGGATGTCGGCTTCGTCGGCTGGCGGATTGAGGGTGGATGTGAGGTCGTTGTCGGTAAAAAACGCCAATAATTCGTCGATAACCTGCATGTTTGTTCTCATTGTGAAGCGGGGTGTGCATGATAGCACTTTGCGTGCCGTTTCTTTTTACTCTCTGCGCGGCAACGGCTCTGTTTCGATAGGTTTTTATCATCGGTGTGCCTTTTCTGATTGGCTTTTTGTTGATGCAATGTTCATCTTTTACTCGTGTATTTTTTCTTGCGTTCCGGTTATGCGGCGCTAGAATGCGCACCCCCAAAGTTCTATTGAGGCAATAAAAAGATGTTGAAAAGCTTTCTCACCCCCGATCATGTCCGCATTGTCGATGCGGTCGCCGATTGGCAGGAGGCGGTGCGCCTGTCGGCGCAGCCTTTGCTCGACGGCGGCTTTATCGAGGCGCGCTATCTCGCTAAAATCTTTGAAGAATATGAAAAAAGCGGGCCGTATTTCGTGATCGCGCCCGGCTTTGCCGTGCCCCATGCGCGTCCGCAGGATGGCTCGCTGAAGCAGGGCTTGTCGATGCTGATTGTGCGCAATGGCGTGGCTTTCGATAGCGACAACGATCTGGTGCGCATTGTGGTGATGCTCGCCGCCGATGATCACACCTCGCATGTGAAGATGTTGTCGTCGCTCGCGGAAATGCTGGGCGACGCCGAGACAGTGATGTCTTTGGCGCGCGCCACGCAAGCGGCGGAAGTGGCGGAGCTGATCCGCAGCTTTTGAGCCGCCCGGTGATGGTGGTAAAATTTCTCATCACCAAGCGCTTGCCGTGCAAAAATTTCTCACGATAAGCGCTTAACCATGAGAAAAAACCACTATTTTTATGCTGAACATATATCAATCCACCGATCCCGACGCGCTCTTTGATGCCTTTGCCGCCCAACTCGACGCCAGCCGCCAGAGCGTATTCGAGCGCGCAACGGTGATCGTGCCATCGATGACGGTGCGCGATTATCTCGACAACCGCCTCGCCGACCGCGACGGCATTTCCACCCTGCTCGACGCCCAGTTCTTCGGACAATTCGCCTGGGCGCTGGTGGAAAAAATCACCGCAGACCCCGTCTATCCCGGCCTGCCGCCGCTGGGGCGCGCGGCGATGCAGTGGCGCATGTTTTCGGACTTCAGCGCCCGCCTGCCACTCAATGACCCCAGCGATGACGCGGTAGACGTCTTTCTCGCCGGACTGATCCGCCCCCTCGACGACGAAGACGCCATTCTCACCCTGCTGTGGCAGACAGCAGGAGAATTCGCGCGCATCTTTTCCCGCTACCTGCACATGCGCCCGGACTGGCTCTCGCAATGGAGCCACGGGCAGGGCGGCACGCTCGACGCCCTCTTCTCCCCCGCCGAACGCGAGGGGCAGCAAGACTGGCCGGCGTGGATGCGCGCACACTACGAGCGCCTGGTCGCGGTGCAACAAACCCTGTGGCAACAAAACTTTGCCGCCGCCTATCTCGCCCGCGAAACGCGCCTTGCCGCCTTTTGGGACGCCCTCGCCGCCGGCCGCACCGCCGCCGTGCCGCACACCCTCTTCGTCTACGCCCTGGAAAGCCCGGAAGCCGACATGCTCGCCTTCCTCGAACGCCTCGCCCCCTACTGCAACATCCATGTCTACCACCATGCCGTCAGCGAAGGCTATTTCGGCGACATGGTCGATGACCGCTGGCTCAAACGCCTGCAAACCGACGCCCCCGCGCAACACTACGACCCCGTCCACCCCCTGCTCTCGCGCTACGGCAAAGAACAGCGCGACATCTTCCGCCTGTGGATCGCCGCCGACGAACACGAACAGCGCCACCTCGTCACCCTCCCCGCCAGCCACCCACCGCCCGCAACCCTGCTCTCCACCCTGCAAAGCGAAATCCGCGAACTCACCCCCGGCCTCCTCGCCGACTTCACCCCAGAGGAAAACGACGACTCCCTGCGCATCCACGCCTGCCACGGCCTCATGCGCCAACTCGAAGCCCTGCGCGGCGAACTCGCGCGCTGGTTTGCACAAGACCCGACCCGCCAACCCGCCGACGTCCTCATCGTCCTCCCCGACCTCGACACCGCGCAAAACCTCCTCCACACCGTCTTCCCCGCCAGCGGCGACTACGACGGCCACATCCTCCCCGCGCGCATCACCGGCCTCACCCCGCCCGCCGCACAACAACTCTGGCACACCCTCGAAAACCTCTACACCCTCCCCGCCACCCGCTTCGAAGCCGACCGCGTCCTCCACTGGCTGCGCGACGAACACACCGCCGCCATGCTCGGCGCAAGCCCCGCCGCCATGAACGACCTCTGCGACGCACTCCTCGCCGCCGGCTACCGCCGTGGCCTCGACGAACACAGCCACGACACCCCCGACCACGACCCGCGCTTCACCCTCGCCTACGCCCTCGACCGCCTCCTCGCCAGCCACTGGCTCGGCAACATCCCCCTCCACCAGCAAACCGTCCCCGCCCCCGGCGGCGACAGCCAAACCCTCGACGCCCTCTGCGCCCTCGTCCTCCACTGGCAACACACCCGCGACGACCACCGCCAAACCCGCCCCGTGCGCCACTGGCTCGCCCACCTGCGCCAACAACTCGACCAACGCCTCGCCCACGCCCGCCACACCCCCGCCTGGCGCAGCATCGAACAAACCCTCGCCGACCTCGACGCCCAACTCGAAAACCTCGAAACCCACACCCCACTCCCCCCCGTCAGCCTCGCCTTCGTCCTGCGCGACATCGGCGCACGCCTCTCCGCCGAACACACCGGCTCCGAACCCTCCGGCGTCATGACCATCGGCAAAATCGCCGCCATGCGCACCCTCCCCTACAAACTCATCGCCTTCATCGGTGCCAACATCGCCGACTTCCCCGCCAACCCGCCCGACGACCGCTACGACCTCTCCC
>JAUNKJ010000038.1 GCA_030532785.1 Cardiobacteriaceae bacterium | reverse complement strand
ACGAGCTGGCAAGCCAGTCCCCCGCAAGCGGGGGAAGGAACTGATTGAGGAACAACGCCATACCAGTGGACGTATCCACTTTCCTTATCCCGAACTCAGATTTTTTTATGATATTTTTCACTCACAAAAAAGACGCCTTGCGGCGTCTTTTTTCTTTCGAATGATTGGGTTCAGAAGATTTCGCTGTCGGTCATTTCCCGGCGGCGGGGGCTGGCGGGGCGTTGCGTTTCGCTGCTGAGCACGGGGGTGTCGTCGTCGATGTCGACGCGCACATGGCCGCCGCGTTCGGCAAGGTCGCCAAAGAGGAGCATTTCCGCGAGCGGTTGTTTGATGTGTTTCTGGATGAGGCGTGCCATGGGGCGCGCGCCCATTTTCGCGTCATGCCCGTTTTTGGCGAGCCATTCTTTGGCGGCGGGGCTGAGGCTGATGGTGACGTTTTTGTCTTCCAGTTGTTGTTCGAGTTCGATGATGAATTTGTCGACGACGTGGGTGATGGTGCGGTTGTCGAGTGGCGCGAAGCGGATGATGGCGTCCAGCCGGTTTCTGAATTCGGGGCTGAAGTGGCGCTTGATGGCGGCGTCGGATTGGGCGCTGGCGCTGTCTTTGCTGGTGGCGGTGGCAAATCCGATGCGGTTTTTGTCCATTTCAAAGGCACCGACGTTGCTGGTGAGGATGATGATGAGGTTGCGGCAGTTGATTTCGCGACCCTGGGCGTCGGTGAGTTTGCCGTGGTCCATGATTTGCAGGAGGAGGTTCATGATGTCGGGGTGCGCTTTTTCGATTTCATCCAGCAAGAGCACGGCGTGGGGGTTTTTCAGGATTTGGTCGGTGAGCAGCCCTGCCTGCTCGAAGCCGACGTAGCCGGGGGGCGCGCCGATGAGGCGCGAGACGGTATGCGCTTCCATGTATTCGCTCATGTCAAAACGCAGGAGTTTGATGCCAAGCACATGGGCAAGCTGGCGGCAGACTTCGGTTTTGCCGACGCCGGTGGGGCCGGTGAAGAGGAAGGAGCCGATGGGTTTTTCCGCATCGCGCAGCCCCGCGCGCGCGAGTTTGATGGCGCTTGCGAGCGCGTCGATGGCTTCGTCTTGCCCGAAGACCACGGTTTTCAAATCGCGGGCGAGGGTTTTCAATTGGTTGCGGTCGTCCTTGGAGACGCTTTTTTCCGGGATGCGCGCGAGGCTGGCAACGAGTTGTTCGATCATCAGCGCGGTGATGGCGTCGCCGCGTTCCTCGACGGGGAGGAGATGCAGGCGCGCGCCGGCTTCGTCCATGAGGTCGATGGCTTTGTCCGGGAGTTTGCGGTCGTTGATGTAGCGGTCGGAGAGGTGGACGGCGGCTTCGAGGGATTCGTCGAGGTAGGTGGTGCCGTGGAATTTTTCGTAGTGAGGTTTGAGTCCGTGGAGGATGGCGATGGCGTCGGCAAGGCTGGGTTCGACGATGTCCACTTTCTGGAAGCGGCGGGCAAGGGCGTGGTCTTTTTCAAAAATCTGGCGGAATTCCTGGTCGGTGGTGGCACCGATGCAGCGCAGTTCGCCGGAGGAGAGCGCGGGTTTGATGAGGTTGGAGGCGTCCATGGTGCTGCCGGAGGTCGCGCCCGCGCCGATGATGGTGTGGATTTCGTCGATGAAGAGGATGGCGTGTTTGAGTTGGCGCAGTTCTTTCAGGAGCGCTTTGATGCGGTTTTCAAAGTCGCCACGGTATTTGGTACCGGCGAGGAGGTTGCCGATGTCGAGGCTGTAGATGGTGGCATCTTGCAGCACGGGCGGCACGCGGCCGTCGATGATGGCTTTGGCAAGGCCTTCGGCGATGGCGGTTTTGCCCACGCCCGCTTCGCCGACGAGGATGGGGTTGTTTTTGCGGCGGCGGCAGAGCGTCTGGATGGTGCGCTCGATTTCGCTGCTGCGCCCGATGAGGGGATCGATGTGGCCATCGCGCGCTTTTTGGTTGAGGTTCGTGGTGAATTCGTCCAGGGCGCTGCGGCGCGGGGCGTTTTTCTCGTCCTGGGCGTCGTCTTCGCTTTTCGCGGTTTTTTCCGCGCCGGGCGCGCCGTGGGAGATGTAGGAGAGCAAATCCATGCGGCTGATTTCCTGTTTGCGCAGGAAATAGGCGGCGTAGGAGTCGCGTTCGGAGATGAGGGCGACAAGCGCGTTCAGCGGGGTAACTTCTTTCTTGCCGGCGTTGCGCACATGGAGGACGGCGCGCTGGATCATGCGCTGGAAGGCGATGGTGGGCTGGGTGGCGCGCTCGCCGCGTTGCATGTCGAGCAGCGGGCTGTGTTCGATGAGATAGCGGTTGATGTCTTCGCGCAGCGCGGCGAGATCGGCACCGAGGGCGTGCAGCGCGTCCATCACGCTTTGTTCGTCCAGCAGCGAGAGGAGAAGATGTTCCAGGGTGAGGAATTCGTGGTGGGCGCTTTGCGCGCTGCGGTAGGCGCGGTCGATGGCTTTTTCCAGTTGCGTGGATAACATGCGGGTTCTCCCTTTAATGCGGCTGCATGCTGCACAGGAGCGGATACTCATGTGCGCGTGCGTAATCAATAACTTGCTGGACGCGGGTTTCGGCGATGTCGCGCGGATAGATGGCGCAGACGGCGATGCCCCTGTAATGGACTTCGAGCATGAGGCGGCGCGCTTCGTCGCTGTTTTTGCGGAAAAAGCGCTCCAGCACGTCGACCACGAAATCCATCGCGGTGTAATCGTCGTTGTGCAGCAGCACTTCGTAGAGGCGCGGCTCGGCCAGCTCGGGATCGGCGGCGAGTGTGGCGAGGTCGGTATCGCTGTGCGGGGCGTGGGGCATGGATCATCCTGTGGGCGAAAGCCGCTCTATGGGGGTGGGAGGGGCGCATTGCAAGGCGAGCTGGTAAAATGGCGCGCTTTTCGGGGTGTTTTCATGATTTCTTACCGCATTACCGCGCTTCCCGCCGGGCATCGTTATGGTATACGGCAGGTTTTTGCCGCGCAAGCCACGGGCGAATGCCGCCTGTATCTCCCGGTGTGGATTCCCGGCAGCTATATGCGCCGCGATTTCGCCCGCCTGCTCTATGGCCTGAAAGCCTGGGTCAACGGCAGGGAAACGCCCGTCATCTTCCGCTCCCCTTCCGCGTGGTCGATAGAAGCGCAAGCGGGCGCGGAAGTGGCGCTGGAATATGAAGTCTACGCGCGCGATCTTTCCGTGCGCGGCAATTATCTCGATCACCAACGCGGCTTTTTCAACCCCTGCGCCGCCTGCATTGCCGTGGAAGGCGGAGAACACGGCGAACACCGCCTCGTCATGCACCAGTCGCTGGGGCAGATTGGCGGCGCGCCGGAAAGCGGCGGTGCCTTCGTCTTCCGCGATTATGACCATTTGATCGACACCCCCCTGATGCTCGGCGCACACCTTGCGGGCGAATTCAGCGCAGGCGGCGTGCCGCACCGCATCCTCATCAGCGGCGCAACTGCCGCCTTTGACGCAGAGCGCCTCGTGCGCGATATCGAAGCCGTGTGCCACGCCGCCATTGCCCTCTTCGGCGAATTGCCGCAAGCGGTTCAACGCTACGATTTTCTTCTTCACCTCACTGACAGCGGCTACGGCGGCCTCGAACACCGCGCCAGCACCCTGCTCATGGCCTCGCGCCACGACCTGCCCGCTCCCGGCATGGAAAAGAAAAGCGCGGGTTACATCCAGCTCCTTGGCCTCTTTTCCCACGAATATTTCCACACCTGGAACGTGAAAGACCTGAAACCGCGCGATTTCCAGCCCTACCAGCTGCAAGCCGAACAGCCCACGGAAATGCTGTGGCTCTTTGAAGGCTTCACCGCCTATTTCGACGACTGGCTGCTGCTGCGCGCAGGCGTCATCAGCGCCGAGGAATATCACGCCCTGCTTGCGCGCAACATCAGCGCCTACTGGCAGCGGCGCGGCAAAGCGCATCAAACCCTCGCGCAATCGAGCTTTGAAGCGTGGACCAAGCTCTACAACGGCGGCGAAAACACCGCCAACGCCAGCATCAGCTACTACGGCCACGGCGCACTCTTCGCCTTCTGCCTCGACGCCTGGCTGCACCAACACGGCGGCACATCGCTCGCCGCCATCCTCGCAGCCCTCTGGCAAAAATACCGCGCAGACGGCGTGGGGCTCACCGAATCCAGCTTCACCGATTTCGTCCTCGCCCGTTTGCCGCAGGCGCAACACGACGCCTTCCGCACCTTCATGACAAACGGCCTGCACAGCACCACCCCCCTGCCCCTCATCGCATCCGGCAAAATCTTCGGCCTCACCATCAACGCCGCGCCAGACAACGGCAACCGCAGCGAATGCGGCTTCCGTTGGCAGGGCGCAGACATGGCGGTACAGCAGCTCGACCCCGAGAGCGCCGCCGCCCGCGCAGGCCTTGCCGTGGATGACCGCATCATCGCCGTCAACCACCTCAAAGCCAGCCCCGAACGCCTGCGCCAATGGCTACTCACCGCCAACCCCGAAACTCCTGTTACCCTGCACATCTTCCGCGACGGCGTGCTGCACGACATCACCTTCCCCCTCGCGCAAGCGCCCGCACACACCTGCACCATTCACAACACACATGAGGTAAAACCATGACCACACTCACCCTCCGCCGCCCCGACGACTTCCACATCCACCTGCGCGACGGCGCAGCGCTCACGCGTACCGTCCCCGACGCCGCCCGCCAATGCGCCCGTGCGCTGGTCATGCCCAACCTCACCCCCGCCGTCGACACCATCGCCGCCGTCGAAGCCTACCGCGCGCGCATCATGGCGCACGTCCCCGAAGGCGCCGACTTCACCCCGCTCATGACCCTCTACCTCTCCGACACCCTCACCCCCGACACCGTGCGCGCCGCCAAAAGCGCAGGCGTCGTCGCCATCAAATGGTATCCCAAAGGCGCCACCACCAACTCCGCCCAGGGTGTAGCCAGCGTCGAAGCGCTCTACCCCGTCCTCGAAATCATGGAAGAACAAGGCCTCCTCCTCCTCATCCACGGCGAAGTCACCGACGCCGACATCGACATCTTCGACCGCGAAGCCACCTTCATCGAACGCATTCTCATCCCCCTGCGCGCCCGCTTCCCGCGCCTCAAAATGGTCATGGAACACCTCACCACCGCGCACGGCGTCGCCTACGTCAAAAGCCAAAGCGACAACCTCGCCGCCACCGTCACCGCGCACCACCTCCTCTTCAACCGCAACGCGCTGCTCGTCGGCGGCGTCAAGCCCCACTTCTACTGCCTCCCCATCCTCAAAACCGAAAAAGACCGTCAGGCGCTCCTCGACGCCGTCGCCAGCGGCGACCCGCGCTTCTTCATGGGCACCGACAGCGCCCCGCACGCCCGCGAAGCCAAAGAAAACGCCTGCGGCTGCGCCGGCTGCTACACCGGCCACGCCACCCTCGCCTTCTACGCCGAAGCCTTCGCGCAAATGCACGCACTGGACAAACTCGACGCCTTCTGCTCCGCGCACGGTGCCGACTACTACGGCCTCCCACGCAATAGCGGCACCATCACGCTTATCCAAGAAGACACCACCTTCCCCGCCACCCTCCCCTACGGCGACAGCGAACTCATCCCCTTCCTCGCCGGACAAACATGGCCGTGGCGCATCCAAAACACAGAATGATAAATTTTCTCATCAGCAAGCGCTTATCACGAGAAAATTTCTCACAACAAGCGCTTTATGATGGTAAAAAATCACTATTTTTACTCATTCCATAAAACCCTCACAACCGTAGGATGGGCGTAAGCCCATGCGGTTTTGCCCGCAGGGCAAAAAGCAACAAGGCTGGGTTACGGCATTTTTGTAGGTTGGTGGTGAGCGAAGCGAACCCCAACATGCGATACCGATTTTGATGTTGGGGTTCGCTTCGCGATTCCCGCATTTCGACAGGCTCAATAACCGCTTGTCGAGATGCACCCCAACCCACCATTACTGCATAAAACAATAAGACATAAAAAAATGGAAAAACTTTCAAAGGATAAAAACCATGCCATACCAGCAAATGTCGGAAAAGGAATTTTCGAGCCTTGCTATACGCCGCAAGCTGCACACCGGCACGACCATGCAAGCCATCTGCATGCTGCTGATGGCACTTTACGGTGCAAGCGCCATTGCCATATTGACGCCCTATGGCGAGTACGAGCGCGCGAATTTTTTCTGGCAAGCCGGGGCGGCTTTTTGCTTTGCCGCCATGATGCTGACGCTGCCGCGCTGGTATTTTTATCTTGTCAATCAAGAAAAACTGCAATGGAAGCAGCTTGCGCGCAATGATCATGTGACAGATGAAGAACGCGCCCGCCTTGGTCGGGCGCTGGACTGGGGTTACCGATTGCCGCGCCCACGATGGATTTCTTTCAAAATCCTGCTTGCCATTGTGTTTTTCGAAAACTGCGTAGCGCATATCTGGGTGCAGGGCGAAGGTGCCGAACGTTATCTGGTATGGCAGCCGGAATGGGTGCAAGCGGCAGTGGAATGGGTACGCGCGCATATGACGGACGAGGCATGGATTCGCAAGCCGGGATTCAGCTTCAAGATGGATCATGATGACGCGGTGGCACAATTTTTCCCCGACGAAGCAGCGTTCCTGGCCTCGCCACTGGGCGCGACGACGCTGTTCATGGCATTTACCCGCGTGATTACCTTGCCGTTGGTCATTCTCGCCCTGATTCTCGGTACGCAATGGAAAGAGGAATATCGCTCCGAGCTGCACCCGATGTATATTCGTTCGACCGGCATCGCTGTCCTCATCGTGCTGATTACGCCGATTTCCCTGATTTTTATCGCCCTTCTGCCACTACTGCCCATGTGGCTGGATTTGTCGCTTTATGTCGTGATGGACAGCGCATGGTACAGCTATGTCAGCGCCGGTGAGCGGCAAGTGGGTACGGATGTGGTTTTCTTGGCAATGGAGCAGTTGTACTACTGGTTGTCTATTACTTTTGCCTGGCTGAGCATTCTTCTCTGGAAAGGATGGATACGCATGTTCTGGCGGGATGGACGACGATTGGCACGCATGCTGGGCAACAAGTTGCGCAGACGATAAACCGTCCGGGCAAAGCGTTTTGCAATGATAAAAACAACAGGAGAATATTCATGGAAGAAAACAAAAAACTGGCCATTCTGATTGATGCCGACAATGCCTCCGCCAACACGGCCTCGGAAATCTTTGCGGAAATCGCCAAATACGGCATTGCCAGCGTCAAGCGCATTTATGGCGACTGGAGCAGCCCGACCTTGAATGGTTGGCAAAAAATCCTCCTCAAGCACGCCATCACTCCTGTACAGCAATTTGCTTATACCAAAGGCAAAGACGCCACGGACATGAAACTCATCATTGATGCCATGGATTTGCTGTACAGCGGCACATTTGACGGCTTTTGTCTCATTTCCAGCGACAGCGATTTCACCCCGTTGGCGGAGCGTATTCGTACCAATGGCCTGCTGGTATACGGATTTGGGTGCAAGACCACGCCCGAAGCCTTCCGTCAGGCATGCGACCGCTTTTTC
The DNA here is from genome assembly GCA_030532785.1 of Cardiobacteriaceae bacterium. Lineage (GTDB taxonomy): Bacteria > Pseudomonadota > Gammaproteobacteria > Cardiobacteriales > Cardiobacteriaceae > JAUMXB01. The sequence goes on along the minus strand of JAUNKJ010000038.1, from coordinate 8,121 downwards.
TATGTGGAAAATCTGGAAACCGCCGACAATGACAAAGCGGATAACGGCAATGCACTCAATGCGAATCTCCCGCTGGCACTGCCTGTTCGCCAACCGATCGACGGTACACTGCGCAATCTGTTGTACAAGGCCATCAAGGATTGCACGGACGAAACAACAGGTTGGGCCTTTATCGGGCACATCGTCAGCTACCTCAACCAAACCCAACCGGATTTTGATTCGCGCACCTACGGATACGGAAAACTGTCCACCATGCTCAAGGCACTGGGTAATTTGCAGTTCCGCCATGACAAAGCCAAACGTATGTATTTCCGTAAAATTCCCTATCGGGAATTGGTCGAATTGCTCGCTAATGACGCCTTGCCGAAATTCCAAAACCAGCAAGGTTGGGCGAAAATCCATGCTGTAGAAAAATATGTCAATCCGCGTTGGGCTTTTGCGGAATACGGATTTATCTCTTTTGCAGACTTGCTGGAAAGCGTGCATGGCGTGGAAATTCAGGGAGACAGCATGAGAATGACTGTCGTAAATAAAACAGAATGAAATATTTTCCCACTACCAAGCGCTTAACGCGAGAAATTTTCTCACACAAAGCGCTTCATCATGGTAAAAAATCACTATTTTTAATGTTTTTATGGAGAACAACGTGAACAATTCCCTGGGGACGGTAGCTTTTGTCGGCATGGGTCTCATCGGTGGTTCGCTGGCGATGGCGCTCGGGCAAAGCGGGCTGGCGGCGCGCATTGTCGCGGTCGATCAATCCAAGGCGGCGCTGGCCGAGGCGCTGGCGCTGGGCGTGATTGATGAAGCGGTGGAAATCCCTGCGCTGGCAGCGGCGGATGTGATTGTGTTGGCGACGCCGGTTGATGCGCTGTTCGCGGTGTGCGCCGATTTGGCGAAGGTCGATTTGAAGCCAGATGTGGTGATCACCGATGTCGGCAGCACCAAGGGTTCGGTACTCGACGCGATGCGCGCGGCGTTTGGCGACGTGCCGCCGTGGTTCGTCCCCGCGCATCCCATTGCCGGGCGCGAGAAAAGCGGGGTGCGCGCGGCGGAGGCAGATTTGTTTGCCGGGCGCAAGGTGATTCTCACCACTTTGCCGGAAACCGATAACCGCGCGCTTGGCATCGTCAGCCGTTTGTGGCATGCGGCGGGGGCGCTCACCACTTATATGTCCATTGACGAACACGACGAAATCCTCGGCGCCACCAGCCATTTGCCCCATGTACTCGCGTATTTATTGGTGGATATGCTTGATCAGGATTTGCATCACGAGGCGATTTTTTCCTATGCGGCGGGCGGTTTCCGCGATTTCACCCGCATTGCTTCGAGTTCGCCGGTGATGTGGCGCGATGTGTGTGTACACAATGCCGATGTGCTGCGCGATTTGCTGGCACAATACCGCGCGCGCATTGAGCGCTTCGAGGCGTTGCTCGCCGCAGGCGACGGCGCGGCGATTGAGACGGTTTTCGCACGCGCCAAGGCGGCTCGCGATGCGCATTACGACAAGGAACAGAACATATGACGATAAATTGGCGGAGTTTTCCCGTAGAGCGAATTCGCGGCACGCTGCGCGTGCCTGGTGACAAATCCATTTCGCACCGCGCCATCATGCTCGGTGCATTGGCAGACGGTGTGACCGAAGTGAGCGGTTTTCTCGAAGGCGAGGATTGTCTCGCGACAATGCGCGCCTTTCAGGCGATGGGCGTGCCGATTACGCATCACGGCGAGGGGCGCGTCACCATTCACGGACGCGGCTTGCACGGTCTGCAAGCGCCTGAGAAAACGCTGGATGTCGGCAACAGCGGCACCAGTATGCGTCTCATGGCGGGCGTCCTTGCTGGGCAAAATTTCGCGAGCGTTCTCGTCGGCGACGAATCCTTGATGAAGCGCCCGATGCGCCGCGTGACCGAGCCGCTCAGCAAAATGGGCGCAAAGATTGACACGAGCGCAAGCGGCACCGCGCCGCTGCGCATCTGCGGCAAACCGCTGCAAGCCATTGATTACACGCTACCGGTCGCAAGCGCGCAACTGAAATCCGCTCTCCTCCTCGCAGGCCTTTATGCCCAGGGTACGACGCGCATCAGCGAAACCGGCATCAGCCGCGACCACAGCGAGCGCATGTTGGCAGGCTTTGGCGTTCATATTGATAAGACGGGCGATACGCTCGCGATTCAGGGCGGGCAACAACTGACGGCATGCGAGATCGTCGTCCCCGGCGATGTGTCCTCGGCGGCATTTTTCCTCGTCGCCGGACTCATTGCGCAACAGGGCGAATTGCTTTTGGAAAACGTGGGCATGAACCCGACGCGCGCGGCGGTCGTCGATATTCTTCGCGCGATGGGCGGCGATATTGTCATTGAAAACCCGCGCGAAGCGGGCGGCGAACCGGTCGCCGATTTGCGGGTGCGCGCATCAAAACTCAAAGGCATTCAGATTGATGAAGCGCTGGTGCCGATTGCCATCGACGAATTTCCGATCATTTTCATCGCCGCCGCCTGCGCCGAAGGCGAAACGCTGGCCACTGCCCTGCACGAATTGCGCGTGAAAGAAAGCGACCGTCTCGCGGCGATGGAAACCGGCCTCAAGGCGCTCGGGGTCGATTGCGACGCGGGCGCGGACACCATGCGCATTCGCGGCAAGGGCGGCACGGCGTTTCAGGGCGGCAGCGTGGAAAGCCTCGGCGATCACCGCATTGCCATGAGTTTCGCCATGGCGGCGTTGCGCGCGGCCGCACCGATTGCCATTCGCGACACCGCCAATGTCGCGACCTCCTTCCCCGCGTTTCGCGATTTGGCACAATCGCTTGGCATGAAAATCGAGGTGGAAGATGCGTAAAGTCATTGCCGTGGACGGGCCGAGCGGCGTCGGCAAAGGCACTCTCTGCCAGAAACTCGCGCGCGAACTGGGCTGGGCATATCTCGACAGCGGCGCGCTCTACCGTCTCGCCGCGTTGTATATCGCGCAATGCGGCCTCGAAGATGCGGACGCTGCCGCGCAAGCCAAGGCGCTCGCCGACATGCCCTTTGCCTTCGTCCCCGGCGAAGGCGGCATGGACGTCATCCTCGGCGGCGAAATGGTCAACCGCGCCCTGCGTCTGGAAACCACCGGCGACGCCGCCTCCAAACTCGCCGCCAAAGCGGACATCCGCGCCGCCCTCCTCGATGTACAGCGCCATTTCGCAGGGGATAAGCCCTTGATTGCAGACGGCCGCGACATGGGCACCGTGGTTTTCCCCGACGCGCCCGCCAAGTTTTTCCTCACCGCCTCGCCGGAAGTGCGCGCGGAAAGGCGCTATAAGCAGTTGTTGGCGCAAGGGGAATGTGTTAATTTACGCACCCTCTCGAACGAGATCGCCGCACGCGACGCGCGCGACAGTTCTCGGAGCGTGGCACCGCTCAAACCAGCTTCGGATGCGGTGGTTATCGACACGGGAACGCTGTCGATTGATGAGGTAGCGGCCAGGGTTCAAGCACATCTGGCCGTCATTTTTTGATTTTTAACCGGATTTTATCCAGAGAACATTCATGTCAGAATCTTTTGCAGAACTTTTTGAAAAAAGCATCGGCACCTCCGAACTCAAGCCTGGCTCCATCATCAGCGCGGAAGTCGTCGAAGTGGGCAAGGACTTCGTCGTCCTGAACGCCGGCCTCAAATCCGAAGGCTTCGTACCCGTTGCCCAATTCACCAACGACAAGGGCGAGGTGACCGTCAGCGTGGGCGATACCGTGGAAGTGGCGCTGGAAGCCCTGGAAAACGGCTTCGGCGAAACCCAGATTTCCCACGAAAAAGCCCAGCGCATCCGCACCTGGGAAGTGCTTGAGAAGAAATTCGCCGACGGCGTGACCGTCACCGGTCTGGTCTCCAGCCGCGTCAAGGGCGGTTTCACCGTAGATGTCGAAGGCGTGAAAGCATTCCTGCCGGGTTCTCTGGTCGATGTACGCCCCGTGAAAGAGCCGGGCATCATCGAAGGCAAGGAAATCGAGTTCAAAATCATCAAGCTCGACCAGAAACGCAACAACATCGTCATCTCGCGTCGCGCCGTACTCGAAACCGAATACAAGGCCGAGCGCGAAGAAATCCTCAAGAACCTGCAAGAAGGCGATGTCGTCAAGGCCGTGGTCAAGAACCTCACCGACTACGGCGCATTCCTCGACCTCGGCGGCGTGGATGGCCTCCTCCACATCACCGACATGGCGTGGAAACGCATCAAATACCCCTCCGAAGTCGTCAACATCGGCGACGAAGTGGAAGTCAAAGTCCTCAAGTTTGACCGCGAGCGCGCCCGCGTATCGCTTGGCCTCAAGCAACTCGGCGACGATCCCTGGAGCGATATCGTCGAGCGCTACCCGCAGAACTCGCAAACCGCCGGTAAAGTCACCAACATCGCCGACTACGGTGCCTTCGTGGAAATCGAAGACGGCGTCGAAGGCCTGGTACACGTCTCCGAAATGGACTGGACCAACAAGAACGTCAACCCGCGCAAATTCGTCGCCGTCGGCCAGGAAGTCAACGTCATGATTCTCGAAATCGACGCCGACCGCCGCCGCATCTCCCTCGGCATGAAACAATGCCAAGCCAACCCGTGGGATGAATTCGACAAGAAATACAAAAAAGGCGATCACGTCACCGGCCAGATCAAATCCATCACCGACTTCGGCGTCTTCATCGGACTCGACGGCGGCATCGACGGCCTCATCCACCTCTCCGACCTCTCCTGGGACGAAAACGGCGAAGAAGCCGTGCGCCACTACCAGAAAGGCCAGGAAGTGGAAGCCGTCATCCTCGCCATCGACGCCGAGCGCGAGCGCATCTCCCTGGGCGTCAAACAGCTCACCCAGGACACCTTCTCGCAATACGCCTCCGCCAATGGCCGTGGTTCCATCGTCAGCGGCAAAGTCATCGAAGTGGACGAGCGCCAGGCCGTGATCCAGCTCACCGACGAAATCAACGGCATCCTCAAAGCCTCCGAAGCAGCGATCGAACGCGTTGAAGACCTCACCAAACTCCTCTCCGTCGGCGACGAAGTGGAAGCCAAAGTCATCAACGTCGACCGCAAACACAAAGCGCTGAACCTCTCCATCCGCGCCAAAGACGTGGCAGAAGAGAAAGCCGTCATCCAGGATTACACCCGCAAGGACAGCCACGCCGGCACCTCCTTGGGCGACATCTTCAAGGAACTGAAAGACGACGTCTGATCGCCTTCCGAAACGGCTGCCTCCGGTAGCCGTTTTTCATGCCCGTGACGCCCGTCATGGGGCACATTCAAGTTTTGAGGAGTATGAAGAATGACAAAATCCGAACTCATTGAACGCCTGAGCATGCGCTACCCCTCCCTGCGCGCACAGGACGTGGAAGAAGCCGTCAAACTGATGATCGAGAAAATCTGCCAAAGCCTTGAAAAAGGCGACCGCGTGGAAATCCGCGGCTTCGGCAGCTTCTCCCTGCACTACCGCGACGCCCGCACCGGCCGCAACCCGAAAACCGGCGAATCCGTCAAAGTCCCGGCCAAATCCATCCCCTACTTCCGCGCCGGCAAAGAACTGCGCGAGCGCGTGGACGCCAACGAAGGCTAACCCACGGCCACCACCGCGATACCCTATGCAAAAAGCTCCATCTTATGGAGCTTTTTGTTTATGCAGCCATCCGCCCCACAAACAATCACCCCACACAGCAAAAAGCGATTTACAGTGAAATCATCATAACAACATCCAAACCGTAGCTTGGTAATACATCTCGACAGGCTCGGTAACCGCGCGCAGCACGAACCCCAACATTTTGAGGTTGATTATGGGGGGTGTCCTGAAAAGTATGCTGGTCAAAAATTAGCGATAGGTCATAAGAGCGTCAGTGCCAAAATATTCGTAGAAACAGCCCCTTCTCCCGCTTGCGGGACTCGAAGAGCTGCGGAGCAGAGAAGGATGGGATGAGGGGTGAAATGCGCAGCATTTCTTGATTTTTTTGTGGAATTTAAATCCTTACACCCCCACCCTAACTTTCTCGTCCTTCGGACGAGCTGGCAAAGCCAGTCGCCTCGCAAGCGGGGGAGGGAAAATGAAGACCCAGCATACTTTTCAGGGGCTGTTGACAATTCAGATTCTTATGCACTGAACTTCAAACAAAGCAATGAATTAAAGCCCCTCCCCCTTGAGGGGGAGGGGTTGGGGAGAGGGGGATAGAGAAATTCGCACAGCGACGAAATCATCGATATTTCAAATATTTTTCTGAAACCTTAGAAACCCCACTCGCGAATTGTCAACAGCCCCCAGAACACCACCTAATTATGTTGGAAAGCCGCACCGCCCCGCAGAGTGGGCTTCAGCCCACCATCGCGCCGCGATTCGTAGGATGGACGTAACCCCGGGCACCCACGCAAAACGCGAAGCGTTTTGACGTGGGAACCCTCGCCCATGCAGTATTGCCCGCAAGGGCAAACACGGGAATGCACCACCAACCTATGGTTTGGCTGATTTTATGATGATTTCACAAATACCCGACCCGATTTTGATTCCCCGTACCACCCACGATTACATTTCACAAAACACCCGAAAATCATCATTTTTTACCATTCATAAGCGCTTACCATGATAAAATTACCCTGTAAAACCATTTCTAGCGATAAAAAAGCATCATCCCAATCAAACCCATGACCCGCACCGAACGTCTGCTTGATCTCATGCAAACCCTGCGCCGCCGCAAACGCCCCGTCAGCGCGCAGACGCTTGCCGCCGAACTCTGCATCAGTACCCGCACCCTCTATCGCGACATCGCCACCCTCCGCGCCCAGGGTGCCGACATCCGTGGCGAAGCCGGTATCGGCTTCGTGCTGCATCGCGACAGCACTCTGCCGCCCCTCATGTTCACCATCGCGGAAATCGAAGCCGTCATCCTCGGCATGCGCTTTGCCGCCAACCGCGCCGAACCCGCCACCGCCGAAGCCGCGCGCGCCGCCCTTGCCAAAATCCGCGCCGTCCTCCCGCCCAATCTCGATCCCCTCGCCGCCGAAGCCACCTACCCCTTCGGCGACACCGCCTACAGCGACGACGAAACCGCCGCCCTTGCCGCCATCCGCCAAGCCCTGCGCGAACAGCGCCGCCTCACCTTCGCCTACACCGACCTCAAGGGCGAACCCAGCCAGCGCACCGTCTGGCCACTCGCCATGGGCTACTTCGACAACGCCCGCCTCCTCGCCGCCTGGTGCGAACTGCGCCAAGCCTTCCGCCATTTCCGCGCCGACCGCATCCGCGCCCCCCAACTCGGCAGCGCCATCCCCATGCCGCACGCCTACCTCATGCAACGCTGGCAACAAGCAACCGGTATCCACCCCAACGCCGCAAAACACTGCTGACAAAAACTGACACCTCCGCCGTTTATACTCTACCCTATCGAACAAGAAGGCATCATTTTCAAGGAGATCATCATGAGTCAGCCCCTGCAACTGCAATGTCCCTGCGGCGCCGTACACCTCGCCATCGACGCCGAACCCATCGCGCAACTCTACTGCCACTGCGACGACTGCCGCACCGCCCATGCCGCAGCCTACGTGGCCATCGCCCTGTACCCGGCGCAATCCGTGCGCATCACCCAGGGCAGCGTGCATCCCCGCATCCTGAAAACCACCCCGCGCATGGCCTGCAGCCAATGCGGCACCCACCTCTTCTCCGAAGCCGACGTCATCGGCATGCGCAGCGTCAACGCCTTTTTGCTGCCTGAAGGCGTATTTCAGCCGCAAATGCACATCCAGTGCCGGCACGCCGTCCTCCCCGTATGCGACGACCTGCCGCATTACAAAGAATGGCCGCCGATGGCAGGCGGCAGCGACGAGACCGTGGATTGGTAACGCCAAAACCGCAATGGGAAATTTTCTCACAACCAAGCGCTTATCGCGATAAATTTTCTCACTATAAGCGCTTCATCGTGGTAAAAAACCACCATTTTCTACCCAAAAATATTAGTACACAACAAAACTTAAAAATATGCACGAAATCAACCCCTCTCCCGTTTACGGGAGAGGGGCAGGGGTGAGGGGGGAAATGCGCAGCATTTCTTGATTTTTCTATGGAATGTAAATCCTTACACCCCCACCCTAACTTTCTCGTCCTTCGGACGAGCTGGCAAAGC
>JAUNKJ010000037.1 GCA_030532785.1 Cardiobacteriaceae bacterium | reverse complement strand
AAACTGCTTTTTGAGTTCTTGCAAATTCCACTCATGAATTGTCAACAGCCCCTAGCAGCAAAGGCGGGCATCTCCCGCCTTTGCCCCATCATCCGACAACAGAGGAGCATACGATGAAACGCAGAGACATTCTGAAAGCGGGCGGCGGCCTGGTCGCCCTTGGCGGTGCCGCTGCCGTGAAAGCGGCAGAAAAGGCGGAATTCAAATGGAAAATGGTCATGACCTGGCCGAAGAAATTCCCCGGCGTCGGCACCAACGCGGAATGGTTTGCCGAACAGGTCGGCAAAATCACCGACGGCCGCGTCGCCATCACCCTCTACGGCGCGGGAGAACTGGTACCGCCGTTTGAAGTCTTTCACGCCCTGCGCGACGGCATCGCCGATTGCGCGCACGGCCCCGCCTATTACAACAAAGGGTTGGTACCGGAAGCAGAAATCTTCTCCGCCATCCCCTTCGGCATGACCCCGCTGGAACTTTCCGCCTGGTTTGAATTCGGCGGCGCGACCGAACTGCTGAACGAACTCTACAAACCCTTCGGCGTCATGATGGCGCCGGGCGGCAACTCCGACATCCAGATGGGCGGATGGTTCAACAAGGAAATCAATACAGTAGAAGACCTGAAAGGCCTGAAAATCCGCGCGCCGGGTGTTACCGGCGAAGTCTTCAAAATTCTCGGCGCGACCCCGGTGGCCATGCCCGGCAGCGAAGTATTCACCTCCATGCAAAGCGGCGTCATTGACGCTGCCGACTGGATCGGTCCGTGGAACGACCAGGCCTTCGGCTTGCAGAAAGTGGCGAAATACTACTACGGCACCTGGCACGAAAGCGGTGCCGCTTCCGATTACATGTTCAATATCAAATCGTTCGAAGCGCTGCCGGAAAACCTGCGCGATCAGGTGCTGATGGTGGCGCGCGCCGCCGCCGCACGGCAAACACTGGATTACCGCGCGCACAACGGCGTGGCGCTGAAAAACCTCATCGAAAAAGACGGCGTGCAACTGCGCTATTACAACGACGAGATACTGAAAGCGATGTACGCCGCCACCCAGCAATACCTCGAAGCATTCGCGAAGAAAAGCGACATGGCGGCGAAAGCGCTGCAATCGTACCGCGACTTCCAGAACAACCAGCAAATCTGGTCGGACAACGAAGCGAAATATCTGGCGGCACGCAAGGCCGTGATGTCGTAAACGGTAAAATGGGAAAATTTCCCATCATGAAGCGCTTATAGTGAGAAAATTTCTCACTATAAGCGCTTTTAAGTGGTAAAAAATCACCATTTTTGGTGATTTTTTGTAAAATATAAAAAACACCGAAACAGCACGGACAAAAATATCCAGGGGCAGTACCCCTGGATATTTTTTGCCCCGGCGTTAGGGGCTGTTGACAATTCAGATTCTTGGACGATGAACTTCAAACAAAGCAACGGACTATAGTTAAATCAACAAAAAACAGGGCAGGGATGTAGGTTGGTGGTGCATTTCGACAGGCCCAATAACCGCCGTCAGGCGAACCCCAACATGATGAATCTCAAAGTGTTGGGGTTCGTGCTACGCACTCACCACCAACCTACGGTATGGCTGCTTTTATGATGATTCCACTATAAAGCCCCTCTCCCGTGGGAGAGGGGTTGGGGTGAGGGCAGAAACAAGGCTTTCCACATCTTTTATAGCCTTTAATATTTCAATACATTTTTAAGCCTTGTAAATTTCCCCCACGAAATGTCAACAGCCCCTAGCAATCAGGATTTGTCGGTCATGATGTCGTTGAACGGGGGATAAAGACGGGCGAAGGTGTCGCGGTCAGCATAGGAGGTTTGCGTGCCGAGGCGGGTGACCGAGTCGGCGGCGTAGTGGTTGGCGGCGGTGATCGCCCGGGCGATGTCGCCCGTTTTGACATAAACCGTGGAAAAACAGCCGATAAAGGCGTCTCCTGCGCCGGTGGTGTCTTTGGCGGCGACGGCGAACGGCGGGAAATATTGCTCGTGTCCGTCTTGCGACAGCCACAGCGCGCCGCGTTTGCCCAGGGTGACGATGACGTTTTTCACCCCGGCATCGCGCAGCGCGGCAGCGGCGTTTCTGATATCGGCTTCGCTGTCCACAGGCATGCCGGTGAGCAGGGACAGCTCGGTTTCATTGGGGACGATGAATTCGCAGGCCTTGACTTTTTCCAGCACGAGATCGGGCTGTGCGGGGGCGGGGTTCAACAGTACGGGGATGTTGTGCAATGCGCCGAAACGCACGGCGGCGTAGACGGTTTCCGTGGGGATTTCCAGTTGCAGGACAATGAGTTTGCATTGTTTGATGTCGTCTGCGGCGTTATCGATGTCGGTGGCGGAGAGGAGATTGTTGGCGCCCTTGACGATGATGATGGCGTTGCGTGATTCGGGGTCGACAAAGATGGGTGCCACGCCGCTTGAGGCGTCGCTTTTCAGGATGTGGCGGGTGTCGATGCCGTTTTGGCGGAAGTTGTCGATGGTGTTGTCGGCGAAGATGTCGTTGCCCACGCGGGTGAGCATCATCACGCTGGCACCGAGACGCGCGGCGGCCACGGCCTGGTTGGCGCCCTTGCCGCCGCAGCCCATTTTGAAATCGGGCGCTTCGATGGTTTCGCCTTCGACGGGCATGCGTGTGATGTAGGCGATGAGATCGACCATATTGGAACCGATGACGGCGATGTCCATGCTTACTCCTTGATACCGGTGTTGACGGAAAAATGTTTGCTGGCGCCGGGGGCGAGCCATTGCAGGGTGCCGGCGGCTTCGGCGGCGCGATAGCCTTCCGGGCGCGCGGTGGCGGGCAGGACAAAGGCGGCGACCTGTTGGTCGGCGTTGTGCAGTATCCAGCGGGTGGCGCAGGGGAAGTCGCGGCTGGCAAAGCGGGTGCTGAATGTTACGCCGTTGGCCGGGTTGTCGATTTCGAATTCCAGTGTGTCACCGTATTGCGGCAAATCATCGGCGAAGTAGACGATTTCCGGATCATAGGCTTCGGGGCGGTTGAGTACGCTGCCGTCGACGGTGCCGGCGAGGATTTCGTCATTGAATGCCTGCCAGGCGGGGGTGGGATGCACATGGGCGGGCACGGTGCGGCGCAGCTGCCAGACGTCGGACGGGAGGTTTTCGCGCATCACGCCGTCCGCGACATAGGCGTAGTTCATGTGGCACATGTAGAGTAGCGGCATGGGCGCGGCGGTGGCGAGGTTCGTCACCGCCATGTCGATGTCGAAGCGCTTGGCATGGGCGGCGAGACGCACGGAGGGGCGTGCGCGGTAATGATGGCCGAAGCCGCGCACATATTCATATTCGCTCACCACACGGATGGTGTCGGCGGTGATTTCCAGCCAGGCGCTGTCCATGGGGGCGCAGGGGAATTCGCCGTGCAGGGGATGGCTGTCTTCCGGGGCGGGGCAGCCGCCGGTCAACAGGCCGGAATGGAAGGAAAAGCAGCCGTAGGTGTCTATGATTTCGCCTGCCGGCTGCGGGCGGGCGAACATGTTCTTCATGCGCAGGGAGTGGCCGTCGAACACGGCGTTCCAGAGGATTTGCCCCATGTAGGGCAGGATTTCCAGATGGCCGTGGCGGTTTTCGATGACAAGGCTTTCGATGCCGTGCGGGTAGCGTTTGCCGGTGATGGTGAAATCATCCGATTGCAAAAGGATTTGCGGCTGTTCCGCGAAACAGTGGCGGGGGAGGGGCAGGCGGTACATGGTGTCTCCTTATGAACGGGTTTCCCAGCGGCGGGCGCTGACAAAGTAAACCAGAACGGCAGCAAAGCACAAAAGCGATACGACAAAGGCGGTTTGCATGGAGCCGAACTGATCGGAAACAAAGCCTTGGATGACCGGAATCACCGCGCCGCCGATGATGGACATGACGATGACCGCGCCGCCAGTTTCCGTATGGCGTTTGTCTTCGATGGTGTCGAGGGTGCGCGCGTAAATCGTTGCCCAGCACGGACCGAACAGCGCCGAGGTGAGAATGGCTGCCCATACCGCGCTCATGTTGTGGACATTGATGACGTAGAGCAGGGCGAGGACGCCGAGGATGGAATAGGCAATCAAGACGTTGTTCTCGTTGAATTTGGTCATGAGAATATTGGCGATGAACTTGCCGAGGAAGAAGCCGACGAAGGCCCAGATCATGTAATTGGAGGCCATGCGTTCGTTGATGGCGGGATCAAGCTCCAGTGCCATGCGGATGGTGAACGACCAGACGGCTGTCTGCATGCCCACATAGAGAAATTGCGCGACAATCCCGGCCTTGAAACGGCGGTTGCCAGCCAGATAGCGCAGGGTTTCGCCAATGGTGGCCTTGGCTTCGTGGGTGGCGTCGTAGAGCGGTTTGCAGCGCGGGAACTGGGTGATGGCAACCATGATGAGCAGAACCACCAGTACCATGATGATGAACTGATAGGGTTGCAGCGTGCGTTGCAGCATGTCTTCGGCAAACTGGCGCTTGGCCTCGCCGCTCAGGGATTCCATTTGCCGGTGCAGGGCATCGCCATCGGTGAAAATCAGGTATTTGCCGAGGAGGATGCCGAATATGGAACCGACGGGGTAGAAAGTCTGGGAAATGTTGAGGCGCAAGGTGGCTTTGTTTTTCGGGCCTATCATCGAAGAGTAGGTGTTGCAGGAGGTTTCCAGAAAGGAAAGCCCCACGGCAATGGCGAAAAGTGCCACCAGAAAAACGGAATAGGTAGCCATGTGCGAGGCGGGGAAAAACAGCATGCAACCGCCGATGTAGCAGGCAAGGCCGATCAGGATGGCGGTTTTGTAGCTGGTGCGGCGGATGACGCGGCTTGCCGGAATGGCGATGAGGAAATAGCCGCCGTAAAACGCGCTTTGCACAAAGGCAGAGGCGAAATCGGACAGGGTGAAAATGGATTTGAACTGGGTGATGAGAATGTCGTTGAGGCTGGCGGCAATGCCCCACATCGGAAAACAGATGGACAGCAGGATGTATTGGAACATCGGGGTGCGATCCAGATAACCGTCGGGCAATTGCTGGACATCGGCTTTGATGAACATGGCGATCTCCTGTGATGGTGGGTAATGGCCAATCCGGCATCACCGGGCGCACGTCCTTGCCTCATGGCAAGCAAGGCAAAAACCGACGTGCGGGATCATGTCCGGACGATGGTTGTTCCCTGGCGGGGAAAGGCTCCGCAAGCGGAGTCGGCGCTACCTTAGCATTCGATGAAACATTTGTAAATTATGAAAGGCACGTTTGTAAAATGCTGTCATGCCGTATCGTTGCTGGCAGCGAGCGCCAACAGCAAATGCGCGGTCATGGCGTCAGTTACCAAATGATTGGCATAGCCACAACGCAGGGCGACATCCATGACGCGCACCTTGTTTTCCCCGCCGGCAATCAGAATGCGCTGCTCCTTGTGGCGCAGATCAGGCAGGGTGATACCCACGGTGCGATTGTTGAGGTCCGGCAGGCAGATACGTCCGTGCCGGTCAACAAAACGGGCGCAAATGCCGCCGACGGCGCGTTGCAGCAGAGTCTCGATTTCTTCCTCACTGAAAAAGCCCGAGGAAAACAGCACGGAGTCGCGATCCAGAGCACCCACGGTAAATACAGCCACACGGCAGGAGCGCCCCCGTTCCAGCACCTGGCGGATATGGCTTTCCTGTTCCACCAGATTCTTGGTTTGCAAATGGTCGAACACCGCAGGCAACGGCAAAATGCGTCCTCCTGCCTGAAACGCGCGACAAATGAGGCTGATCGTTTCGGCTTCGTGCAGACCCTGACGTGCCTTGGTTTCGCTGCCACGCAATTGCACCACGTCCACGCCTTGGCGTAACTGGGGCGTCAGCGATTCGGCCATGGCATGGATGGTATTGCTCCATTCGATGCCGATGGAATCGCCATCGCGCACCAACGCTTCGAGCAAACGGGCACCGGCCTTGCCGATGGCCGCCCGCAACGTCGCCTTGTCATCGCCGGGTGGTGTTGCCGTGATACGCACCTGCGACAACTGATATTGCGCACGGATGCGCTCGGCGAGCATGCCCTGCTCGTCGCGCGGGTCCTGGATGAAAATGCGGACAAAGCCCTGTTCGCTTGCGTGTTGCAGCAACTTGGAAACCGTGGGGCGGGAAATACCCAGCATTTCCGCCACTTCATGCTGGGATTTGCCGCTTTCGTAATACAGGCGTGCGGCATCCAGTGACTGGATATCCTTGCGCGAGAGATCGGTTTGTTTGTCAGAGGTTTCCATGATGCGTGGCGATGCGGGAAAGCTTGTCATTATAGACACAGGCAGTTGGATGGCAGGAAATGAGAAATTTTCTCATCATGAAGCGCTTTTTGTGAGAAATTTTCCCACGATAAGCGCTTCATGATGGTAAAAAACAGCTATAAATGATTGTTTTGTGAAAAGCATTATAGCAGAGGGCAAGTTAATGTTCCCGCCATGTTTTTTGCAGCGAAAACGCCGCGAAGCCCGGCAGAAGGGGAAGGCGGGTGGTATTTTTCATGACTGTGCTACAATCGCGCCGTTAATTTTCTCGACCAGATTTCCGAATTGGAGCAAACGATGACACAAAATCAACGGGATATCGACCCTCAGGAAACCCGTGAATGGCTTTTGGCGCTGGAAAGCGTCTTGCAGGCGGATGGCAGCGAACGCGCCCATTTCCTGCTGGAAACCTTGATTGAAAGAGCATCGCTCGCCGGCATGAATCTGCCGTTCAGCGCCAACACGCCGTATGTCAACACCATTCCGCTTTCCAAACAGCCGCCCTATCCCGGCGATACCGCGCTGGAACACAAAATTCGCTCCTATATCCGCTGGAACGCGATGGCGATGGTCGTGAAAGCCGGCAAGGACACCAACGTCGGTGGCCATATCGCGAGTTTCGCTTCGGCGGCAACGCTTTACGAAGTCGGGCAGAACCATTTCTGGCGTGGTCAGGATGGGGGCAACGGCGATCTCGTGTATTTTCAGGGTCACTCCGCGCCGGGCATGTACGCGCGCGCCTATCTGGAAGGGCGTTTGAGCGAAGAACAGCTCGACAATTACCGTCAGGAAGCGGGTGGCAAGGGCATTTCTTCCTATCCGCACCCGTGGCTGATGCCCGATTTCTGGCAATTCCCCACCGTTTCCATGGGGCTTGGGCCGCTGATGGCGATTTATCAGGCGCGCTTCATGCGTTACCTGCAAAGCCGTGGTTTGATTCCGATGAGCGACCGCAAGGTGTGGGCGTTCTGCGGCGACGGCGAAATGGACGAGCCGGAGTCGCGCGGCGCGATTGGTCTGGCTGGCCGCGAGAACCTGAACAACCTCGTTTTCGTCATCAACTGCAACCTGCAACGTCTTGACGGCCCGGTGCGCGGCAACGGCAAGATCATCCAGGAGCTGGAAAGCGAATTCCGTGGCGCGGGCTGGAACGTCATCAAAGTCATTTGGGGCAACCGCTGGGATACGCTTCTCGCGCGCGACGACAAGGGTTTGCTGCGCAAGCGCATGATGGAAATCGTCGACGGCGATTACCAAACCTTCAAATCCAAAGACGGTGCCTATGTCCGCGAACATTTCTTCAACACCCCGGAATTGAAGGAAATGGTGAAAGACATGTCCGACAAGGACATCTGGGAACTCAACCGTGGCGGCCATGATCCTGCGAAGATTTTTGCCGCGTACAAGGCGGCGATGGAAAGCGACAAGCCGACGCTGATTCTTGCGAAAACCATCAAGGGTTACGCCATGGGCGGCTCTGCCGAAGCGCAGAACGTCGCGCACCAATCCAAGAAAATGGATACCGAGCAGCTGCGCCGCTACCGTGACCGCTTCGAGATTCCGCTTTCCGATGAACAGGTTGACAAGCTCGAATACGTCAAACTCGAAGAAGGTTCACCGGCGTACAACTACATGATGGAGCGCCGCAAAGCGCTGGAAGGCTTCGTGCCGACGCGGCGCATCGCCTCCACCTCGCTGCCGGTGCCGGAACTCTCCGCCTTTGACAATGTGCTGCAAGCCACGAAAGAAGGGCGGGAAATTTCCACCACCATGGCCTTCGTGCGTATCTTGACCACGCTGTTGAAAGACCCCTCGCTCGGCAAGCATATCGTGCCCATCGTTCCTGACGAATCGCGCACCTTCGGCATGGAAGGTATGTTCCGCCAGTACGGCATCTGGAACCCGCATGGCCAGCAATACACCCCTGCCGATGCCGAACAACTCATGTTCTACAAGGAATCGAAAGACGGGCAAATCCTGCAAGAGGGCATCAACGAAGCGGGCGGCATGAGCGACTGGATCGCCGCCGCCACCTCATACTCGGTGCACGGCGTGCCGATGGTGCCGTTTTTCATTTATTACTCGATGTTCGGCTTCCAGCGCTTCGGCGATCTTGCATGGGCGGCGGGCGACCAGCGCGCGCGCGGCTTCCTCCTCGGTGGCACTGCCGGACGCACCACGCTGAACGGCGAAGGCTTGCAGCACGAAGATGGCCACAGCCATATCTACGCCGCGACCATCCCCAACTGCGTGCCTTATGATCCGACCTTTGCCTACGAAGTGGCAGTCATCATCCGCGACGGTCTGCGCCGCATGTACCAGAACCAGGAAGACGTGTATTACTACATCACCCTGATGAACGAAAACTACGCGATGCCCGCGATGCCGCAAGGCGTGGAAGAGGGCATCCTCAAGGGCATGTACCGCCTGCACGGCCACGACGGCAAAAAAGGCCATGTGCAATTGCTCGGTTCCGGCACCATCCTCATCGAAGTCATCGAAGCGGCGAAGCTGCTTGCCGACGAGTGGGGCGTGGGTTCGGATGTATGGAGCGCGCCGTCTTTCACCTTGCTGGCGCGCGACGGCATGGAAGTGGAGCGCGAAAACCGCCTGCATCCCAAAGCGAAGGCGAAAAAAGCCTACGTTACCGGGCTGCTGGAAGACACCAAAGGGCCGGTGGTGGTCTCTACCGACTACATCCGCGCCTTTGGCGAACAAATCCGCGCCTATCTGCCGGAAGGTCGCCAGATGACAGTACTCGGCACCGACGGTTATGGCCGTTCCGACACCCGCGAAGCGCTGCGTGAGTTCTTTGAAGTGAACCGCTACCACGTCGTCGTCGCTGTCTTGGAAGCGCTCGCCAAAGAAGGCAAGTTCAGCTCGGCGGATGTGGCGAAAGCCATTGAAAAATACGGCATCGCCACTGATACCGCTTTCCCGTCCTACCGTTAATCGCAAGAGGAATTGATTGATGAGCAAAGAAATTCGTGTTCCGGACATCGGCGATTTTGAGGCGGTGGATGTCATTGAAGTCTTGGTCAAACCCGGCGACAGCATTGCTGCCGACCAGTCCCTCATCGTGCTGGAATCCGACAAGGCGTCGATGGAAGTCCCGGCGGACAGCAGCGGCACGGTCGAGCAGGTATTGGTGAAAGTCGGCGACAAGGTCAAGCAGGGCGATGTGATCGCCGTGATTGCCGAAGGCGCAAGCGCTGCCGCCCCCGCACCCGTGCAGGAAGCCGCGCCGCAAGCGCTCGCAGCGGCGGCTGCGGCAGCAGAACAGGATATTGTCGTCCCTGATATTGGCGATTTCGACACGGTGAACGTGATCGAAGTGAACGTCAAGGTCGGCGACAGCGTTACTGCCGAGCAGGGCATCATTACCCTGGAGTCCGACAAGGCGTCCATGGAAGTCCCGGCGGAAGTCGCGGGGCAAATCGTCGCCCTTAACGTCAAGGTGGGCGACAAGGTCGGCAAGGGCGCGGTGATTGGCCGCATCGCCACCACTGGCGGCGCAGCGGCACAAACTGCTCCGAAAGCCGAAGCACCGGTGGCAGCAGCGCCTGCCGCGCCTGCACCCGCGCCCGTTGCTGCACCGGCAGCTGCACCTGCACCGGTTGCCACCGGCAAGATTGATGAAGCCGCCTTTGCCAAGGCGCACGCCAGCCCCTCGGTGCGCCGCTTTGCGCGCGAACTGGGTGCCGATCTGGGCAAAGTGAAAGGCACGGGACGCAATGGCCGCATCCTTGAGCAGGATGTGAAAGATTTCGTCAAGGGCGTGCTTTCTGGCGCTGCGCCTGTGGCGGTTGCGGGCGGCAGCGGCATTCCGCCGATTCCGGCGGTGGACTTCAGCAAGTTCGGCGACATCGAAGAGCAAAAACTGTCGCGCATCAATGTGTTGACCGGTGAGGCGATGACGCGCTGCTGGCTCAACATCCCGCACGTGACCCAGCACGATCTTGCAGACATTACCGATCTCGAAGCCTTCCGCGTATCGCTCAAGGCAGAAGCGGAAAAACGCGGTGTGCGCGTCACCATGCTCGCTTTCCTGATGAAGGCGTTGGTTGCGGGGCTGAAAGAATTCCCGCGCTTCAATTCCTCGCTCTCGCCTGACAACAAATCGCTGATTTTGAAGAAATACTACAACATCGGCATTGCCGTGGACACGCCGAATGGTTTGGTTGTGCCCGTCATTCGCGATGTTGACAAAAAAGGCATTTTCGAGCTTTCCGAAGACCTGGCCGCGATCAGCAAGAAAGCGCGCGACGGCAAATTGACCCCGGCGGACATGTCCGGCGCGTCGATGACCATTTCCAGCCTGGGCGGCATCGGCGGAACGTATTTCACGCCGATCGTGAACGCGCCGGAAGTGGCGATCCTTGGAGTATCGCGCTCTTCCATGCAGCCGGTGTGGAACGGCAAGGAATTCGCGCCGCGCCTGATGCTGCCGATGTCGCTCTCCTATGATCACCGCGTCATTGATGGCGCGCTTGGCGCACGCATGACCGTTTTCCTCGGTCAGGTGCTCGGTGACATGAAACGCACGCTGCTCTGAGGGCAGCCAAGGGTTCAGGATGACCAGATACACAGGATGGCTTCGCGTGATGATGATGGGCTGGGCGGCGGCAGGCATGTTCGCTGCCCAGGCAAGGGATTTGCCCCAGATTCTGCGCGCGGTGGTCAGCGAAGATGCCCAGGTGCGTGAAGCGCAGGCCAATGAGCGGGTAGCGGCCGCCGTACTCAAGCGCAGCGAATCCGCCTATTACCCGACGGTGCGCGCTTCCGTGAACCAGCCGCTTGCCAACAGCAACGAAGAGCGGCGCACCTTCACCCCGGGCGTGGAAGCGAGTTGGCGCGTCTATGATTTCGGCCAGACCAATGCCCATGTCGAGCGCGACAAGATCAAGACCGAATACTACCGCTTCAAAACCGAAGAAACCGCAGAAGAACTCGCCTACAGCTTTGCCAAGGATTATCTCGAAGCGTTGCAGGCGAAGATGTCGCTGGAAGTGGCGCGGCGCAACCTCGCACGCCATCAGCGCATCGTCGGGCAAACCCGCATCATCATGGAATACGACCCCGGCCGCCGTTCCGAATATACCCAGGCGCACGCGCGGCAAACCCAAGTCGAGGAATCCATCATTTCCTATGAACGCACGCTTGGCCTTGCCTTGCAGCGCATGGCGCGCTACATCAACCCGCCGGTGACCATGGCCGAGCTGGAAGACCCTTTTGCCAAGCTGCCCATCGGCGAGCTTTTGAAGCGCTTCCCCCAGGAAAACATCGACGCGCTGGAACATCCCACCTATGTAGCGCAATTGCGCGAACTGCGCAGCATCGAGGCCAACGTGAAAGCGGCGGAGCGCTCGCGCTACCCGGCCATCGAAGTGCAGGCGCAGGCCAACAAATACGATTCTTCCGTCTATCTCACCATGGCGGTGGACGTACTCAACCGCAAGACCGGTGCCGATATCGACGAACAGCGCTTTCAGGCGCAGGCGGCGCAGGCGCGCCTGACGCAGATTGCGCAAAGCCTGGAGCAGCGCGCGAAAGTTGCCGAGCTACAAATGCGTGAAGACCAGTCGCGCATTGAAATCGCCCAGGTGCAGGCGAAATCGATGGCGCAGGTTGCCCAGGATTACGAAGACCAGTTCAAGATTGCCACCAAGACCCTGCTCGATGTGGTCAACGCCTACAGCGAGTTGTCCAACGTCGAGCAGCTGCGGGTACGCGCCGAATACGACCTGATGCTCGCCAAACTCGATTATCTCTCTGCCGCCGGGGCGATCAGCGCCTGGGCGGGCATTCCCAAACAGTCGGTGCATGAGCAGATTGCTGCCGAACGCGATGCGGAAACGCCGTTTTCGCTGGACAGCATGGTGGAATTCGAAGAGGGCGGCAGCGATGTGGTGGTGACTACCGAACCCGGCAAAAAACCTGCTGACGCAGGCAAAGCGCCCGCCAGCCAAGCCCCCGCAGCACTCTTTCGCGTAAACGACCAGGGCGAGTTGCTCCTGGAAACCGCCCCCGGCGGCGGTTGACCTGATGTAAAGGACGAACCATGCAGGCATTATTGGAAAACTTGAGCCTACTCACCCGCTTGCTCGGCAACCCGGTGGCAAGCGTGACCCTTGCCAGCCTGACCCCGCACGACCCGAGCGGCCATTTCGATTTGCGCGCCTTGGCCGAAGAACTCACGCACCAGGGCTTTGAAAACCATCTGCAAAAGCGCCCGCTGCGCAAGATTCCCGAGCTGGCGCTGCCGGCGGTCATTCTGCTTGAAAACGACCAGGCGGCGGTGCTGAAAAGCTACAACGACGAACGCGCCATCATCGACATCGCCGAAGTGGGCGAGCAGGAAGTGGAACTCGCGCAATTGCAGCAGCGCTATCTTGGCTATGTGTGGTTCATGAAACCCAAACCGGCGCGCGATGTCCGCTCCGAACTGCCGGAGTACGAATTGCCGAAAGGGTGGTTCTGGCGCGTCATCTGGCGCTTCCGCCGCTATTACTACCATGTGATCATCGCCACCTTCATGATCAACTTTCTGGCGCTGGTCAGCTCGCTTTACGTCATGCAGGTGTACGACCGCGTCATCCCCAACAAGAGCTACGAATCCCTGTGGGTGCTGAGTATCGGCGTGGTACTCGCCATCTTCTTCGAATTTCTCACCAAACTCATCCGCGGCCATCTCACCGACGTCGCTGGCAAAAAGGCCGACCTCATCATTTCGTCTGCGCTGTTCCGCCGCGTGATGCAGATACGCCTGGCTGACCGCCCGGCCTCGTCCGGGTCGTATGCCAACAACCTGCGCGATTTCGAATCGGTGCGCGAGTTCATGACCTCGGCAAGCCTCCTCGCCTTTGTCGACATGCCGTTCTTCCTCCTCTTCATCGGCGTGATGTACCTCGTCGCGGGCAAATTGGCACTGGTACCGCTCTCCATCATCCCCATCGTTGTCATCGCCGGGTGGCTCGCGCAGATTCCGCTCGCGCGCTCAATCCGCGAATCGATGAAAGAATCCTCGCAGCGCCAGGGCTTGGCCGTGGAAGCCATCGAAGGCATGGAAACCCTGAAAGCCAACAACGCCTTCAGCTGGGCGCAAAAGCGCTGGGACGCCTACACCGCGAAAACCGCCGCCTCCAACATCAAAACCCGCGATTACAGCAACCTCGTCACCAGCTTCTCCGTGGGCATGCAGCAGTTGAACACCGTCATTCTCGTGCTTTTCGGCACCTACATGGTACACGCGGAAAACCCGGCCGACCGCATCACCATGGGCGCGCTCATTGCCTGCGTCATCCTCTCTGGCCGTGCGCTCGCGCCCGTCGGACAGATTGCCGGGCTTGCCGTGCGTTTCCAGCAGGCGAAAGTCGCGCTTTCCGGCGTCAACGGCATCACCCAGCGCCCCATCGAGCGCGACCCGCAGCGCAAATACGTCACCCTCGACGCGCCCAAGGGCAGCATGGTCTTTGAAAACTGCGACTATGCCTACGGCGAAAAAGGGCGCAACGTCCTCGACAACGTCTCCGTCACCTTCCATCGTGGGGAAAAAGTCGCCATCCTCGGGCGCATCGGCTCGGGCAAATCGACCCTGCTCAAACTCGCCGCCGGTCTCTACGAACCGAAAAAAGGGCTGATTACCCTGGACGACGTCGACCTGCGGCAAATCGACCCCTACTTCCTGCGCAGCAAGGTTGCGCTGCTCGGGCAAGCGCCGCGCCTCTTTTTGGGATCGCTGCGCGACAACCTCGACATGGCACGCGCCGACGGCTTCTTCAGCGACGAAGTGCTGCTCGACGCCCTGCGCCGCTTCGGCCTCGAACGCCTCATCCAGAACCACCCGCACGGCCTCGACATGATGCTCGGTGAAGACGGCGCAGGCCTCTCCGGCGGACAAAAACAAATCGTCGCGCTTGCACGCATGACCTTGAAAGACCCGCGCGTCGTCTTGCTGGACGAACCCACCAACGGCCTCGACCAGAACACCGAACAGCAAGTGCTGCAAGCGCTTGCGCAATGGATGGGCGACCGCACCATGATCGTCGTCACCCACCGCCCGCAAATCCTGGCGCTCGTCGACCGCATCATCGTCATGGACCAGGGGCGCATCGTCATGGACGGCCCGAAACAGGCCGTACTCGACCGCCTCTCCGGCAAAGTCCCCGTCACCCAGCAACGCCCGGCCTCGCCACAGGAAAACGTCTGAGGAAACCCACATGGCCAGAAAAAGAAAACTCTCGCAAAAAGACCTCAAACTGGTCAGCGACCTCGATGCCGCCATGCAGGCGGAAAAACACCGTGGCCTCCTCGCCATGGTGTGGGTCATGCTGCTCTTCATCATCGCCTTCGTCACCTGGGCCTATCTCAGCCCGCTGGAAGAAGTCACCCGTGGCCAAGGCTCCATCATCCCCAGCTCGCGGCAGCAAATGATCCAAAGCCTCGACGCCGGCATCCTCAAAGTCATGCACGTCAAAGAAGGCGACACCGTCGAAAAAGGCGACATCCTCGTCACCCTCGACGACACCCGCAGCTCTGCCGGCTACCGCGAAGCCGAAGCCAAAGTCGTCAACCTCGAAGCCATGCTTGCCCGCTACAAAGCCGAAGCCTACGACCTCCCCCTCGAATTCCCGGACAGCACCCCCGCCGAACTGCGCGACCGCGAAAGCGCCGCCTACCACGCGCGGCAACAAGCGCTGAAATCCGCGGTCAGCGGCCTCTCGCAAAGCAAACGCATCTTGGACGAACAAATCCGCCGCACCGCCGCCATGGTCAAACGCGGCGTCTCCTCGGAAATCGAACTCCTGCGCATGCAACGCGAATCCTCCGACATCGCCCTGCAAATCAGCGAACGGCAAAACCAGTACAAAACCGAAGCCAACAACGAACTGGTGCGCACCGAATCCGAACTCGCCCAGGCCAAGGAAAACCTCGCCCTGCGTGCCGACCCCGTCGAGCGCTCCGACATCCGTTCCCCGGTACGCGGCATCGTCAACAACATCAAAATCAACACCATCGGCGGCGTCATCAACCCCGGCCAGGACATCATGGAAATCGTCCCCGTTGACGACAAACTCCTCGTCCAGGCCTACATCAACCCGCAAGACGTCGCCTTCATCCACCCGGGACTCCCCGCCGTCGTCAAACTCTCCGCCTACGACTACGCCATCTACGGCGGCCTTGACGGCGTCGTCACCCTCATCAGCCCGGATACCTTGAGCGACGAACGCCGCCCGAGCGAACTCAACCTCGACGCCAGCCAGTCCTACTACCGCGTCCTCATCGAAACCAGCGGCAGCGTACTGACCGACAAAGCCGGCAAACCCCTGCCCATCATGCCCGGCATGATCGCCAACGTCGACATCAAAACCGGGGAAAAAACCGTCTTCCAATACCTCATCAAACCCATCACCCGCATGAAACAGGCGCTGCGCGAGCGTTAAAACAGTGCGTGAGAAAATTTATCATTAATAAGCGCTTATCGCGATAAAATTTCTTACAAAAAGCGCTCGTGGATGGTAAAAACCACTATTTTTGATGATTTTGTGAAATATTGCATGTCGGGCATTGATGCCCGACATTTGTTTGCGCTTTCCCGTAACCTGAGTTCGGGATAAGAGAACGGTCATCCTTGAATGATTTCTCGAAATTTTCTATGAAATGACAA
>JAUNKJ010000036.1 GCA_030532785.1 Cardiobacteriaceae bacterium | reverse complement strand
GCCCCCTCGCCCGCCAGCAAAATTGGCAACTCGCGATTGAAAAACAACAACAACCCCGCAAACAACACCCGCGCCCCCCACCACTGATACACCCCCAACCGCTCCCCGAAAAACACCGCCCCCGCAAACAACAACACAAACGGCGACAACTGCGCCAACACCTGCGACGCCTCCGGCGACAAAAACACCAACGCCTTACTGAACAAAAAGAAATTACCGGCAAGCCCAATAGAACCCAACACAAACCAACCGCGCCTCACCCACAACACCCGCCGCTCTGGCAACCGCCCGCGCCACCACAAAAAACCGCCCAACACCCCCGTCGCCACCACAAACCGCAACGCCACCACCGACGCCACATCCAACACCCGCAAAACCTGCTTCATCGCCAACGGCAACGACGCCCACATCAACACCGTCACCAACGTCAACAAAAACCCGCGCACCGCACCCATCGCCACCCCCGCGCAAAAAGCGCCATTGTACGCCGCCCCACCTGTGCCAAAATACCCCCTTTTTCACCACACCGCCCCATGCACAACCACACCTACACCGTCAGCGAACTCAACCAAACCATCCGCCAACACCTCGAACACCACTACCCCAACATCCGCATCGAAGGCGAAATCTCCAACCTCTCCCGCCCCGCCTCCGGCCACCTCTACTTCAGCCTCAAAGACCCCGGCGCACAAATCGCCTGCGCCCTCTTCAAAAACAGCCGCTACGGCCTGAAAATCCCCCTGCGCGACCTCGACAACGGCCTCGCCGTTCGCGCCCACGGCCGCCTCACCCTCTACGAACCGCGCGGCAACTACCAACTCATCATCCACCAACTCGAACCCCTCGGCCGCGGCGACCTCGAACGCGCCTACCACCAACTGCAAACCCAACTCGCACACGAAGGCCACTTCGACCCCGCACGCAAACGCCCCATCCCCGCCCTCCCCCGCGCCATCGGCATCATCACCTCCGCAAGCGGCGCCGCCATCCACGACGCCCTCACCACCCTCGCCCGCCGCAACCCCGCCATCCCCATCATCCTCTACCCCAGCACCGTCCAGGGCGACACCGCCCCCGCCGAACTCATCGCCCAAATCCACACCGCCAACCGCAGAAACGAAACCGACACCCTCCTCCTCATCCGCGGCGGCGGCAGCCTCGAAGACCTCTGGAGCTACAACCACCCCGACCTCATCCGCGCCATCAGCGCGAGCCACATCCCCATCATCAGCGGCATCGGCCACGAAACCGACCTCACCCTCGCCGACCTCGCCGCCGACCTGCGCGCCCCCACCCCCACCGCCGCCGCCGAACTCGCCTGCCCCCCGCAAGCAGCCCTCCTCGCCCACCTCGCGCACCAACACACCACCCTCAACCAACGCATCCGGCAAATCCACCAACAACGCCGGGAAACCACAGACACCCTCACCCGCCGCCTCCACCTCCAACACCCCGAACGCCGCCTCCAGCAACAGCAACAACGCACCGACGAACTTCGCCAACGCCTCCACCACAGCATCGCCCGCCACCTCGAACGCCCGCAACAACACCTCCGCCACCTCGCCCACACCCTCCACACCCTAAGCCCCCTTGCCACCCTCGCGCGCGGCTACGCCATCGTCCAAAACGCTCGCGGCGACATCATCACCCACGCCCAACAAACCCAACCCAAAGAAGACCTCCACATCCAGCTCCACGACGGCAAACTCATCTGCACCGTCCGCCAACGCCGACAAACACCCGGCAAAACCACCCCAACAACCACCTCGAAACCGTAGGGTGGGGAAAATCGCGCAGCGATTGTAGGTTGGCGGTGAGCGAAGCGAACCCCAACATCCAATCGGCATCGCATGTTGGGGTTCACTACGTGGTTATCGAGCCTGTCGAGATGCACCCCAACCTACAACAGACCTTGACCGTAGGGTGGGCTTCAGCCCACCGCTTACTCGCAGAGCCCCCGCCCGCGAAAAACAGGAACGCAAAAAAAACATCAAAAATAGTGATTTTTTACCACCACAAAGCGCTTATCGTGAGAAATTTTTGCACAACAAGCGCTTATCCATGAGAAAAAACGCGCATCCACCACTCATGCAGAACGCTGCAACCGCCCTTCCAGCGTCGTCAGCAATGCTTCCGGCAATACCAGCCGGTAATCGAGTACCACCACCCGCGCGCGCAAAGCCTCCGGCCAGCCGTCGAGTTTCACCGCATCCTTGCCCGTAACCACAATCCGCCCCTGCGCCCCGGCAAAATCCGCCGCTTGCGGCGGAATCGCCGCATGGTCTGGCAAATAACGCGCATCCGCGACCACGCCGCCCGCCGCTTGTACACCTGCCGTTACCCGCTCCCCGCGCGCAATCGCCGTCAGCACAAAAAGCGCCTCTTCACCAATGGGATAGACCGAACCATCGCACAACCACCGCGCGGCAAGCGCCTCCGCCCGCAAACGGTAACGCGGCACGCTGCCGCTCGCCACCCCATCCGCCGCCGCACCATCGCCCACCACCAGCAACGCATCCGCCTCGCGCACCCGCGCCACGCCTTCGCGCAACGGCCCCGCCGGCAGCAACCAGCCATTGCCCACGCCCAAATCCGCCGCCATCACCACCCACTCCACCTGTCGCGGCAAACGGTAATGCTGCAAACCATCATCAGCAACAATCACTTGCACACCAGGATGCGCCGCAAGCAACGCCTCCGCCGCCGCCCTGCGCTCGCGCCCAATCCACAGCGGCACTCCCGTCTCACGCGCCAGCAACAACGGCTCATCGCCGACCCACGCCGCATCGCTCTCCGCCGTCACCGCGCACACCGCCCCCGCCTTGCGCGCCGCACCGCCATACCCCCCGCTCACAACCCCCACCTGCCAGCCCCGCGCCCGCAACGCACGCACCAACGCCATCACCACCGGCGTCTTGCCATTGCCGCCCACGGAAATATTGCCCACCACCACCAGCGGCACCGGCAAAGCCCTAGCCTTGCCGCGCAACCAACGCCGCCGCAGCCACACCATCAAGCCAAACAACAAAGCAAACGGCGCGAGCAGCCATGCCAGCCAACCGCGCCTGCGCCAAAACCCCGGAATATCACTCATCGCGCTTCTTGCGGAAAGCGCCCTCCTGCCCGCTCCTGAGCCGCGCGATATTCTCCTTGTGGCGGAAAATCAAAACCCCCACCATCGCCAAAATCATCATCGGCATCTGCTTGTCATCAATCATGAAAAACGCCAACCACGGCGCGGCAAACGCCGCCATCAACGCCGACAGCGACGACACCCGCGTCCACGCAAACACCCCAATCCAAATCGCCAGCACAATAAGCGCCAGCGGCCAATGCCAGGCCAGCAACACCCCAAGCGCCGTCGCCACCCCCTTGCCGCCCTTGAAACCAAAAAACAGCGGCAGCAAATGCCCGAGAAACGCCCCAATCCCCGCCATCAACCACGCCGTCTGCGCCTGCGGCCACATCCATTTCACCAGCAACACCGGAATCAACCCCTTGAGCAAATCGCCGAACAACGTCAAAGCCGCCGCCTTCTTCCCGCCCAAGCGCAACACATTCGTCGCCCCCGGATTACCCGACCCCTGCGTGCGCGGATCCGGCAAACCCATCATCCGCGACACAATCACCGCCGACGACACCGAACCCCACAAATAACCCCAGCACAACGCCAGCAACCAGCCTATACTCTGCATCCCGCCTCCCGGAACAAAAGGAAAAACATGAGCCAGGACATCGTCTACATCCGCCAGCTCAAAGTACAAACACTCATCGGCATTTTGCCGCACGAGCGCGCCGCAAAGCAAACCCTCATCATCAGCGCCGAACTCGGCACCGACTTCCGCCAAGCCGCGCAAACCGACGACGTACAACACGCCTTGAACTACGCCGCCATCAGCGACTTCATCGCCGACTTCGCCGCGAACGCCCCCCACGGCCTCCTCGAAACCTTCGCCGCACACTTGACCGACGCCCTCTTCGCCGCCTACCCCGCGCACAGCATCCGCCTCGACATCCAGAAACCCGGCGCCATCGCCGCCACTCAACACATCGGCATCAGCCAATACCGCGAACGCCCGATTTAGAGCGCTTTCCCTTCAAACGACTGATAAATCAAAGCCCCTCTCCCTGCGGGAGAGGGGATGGGGAGAGGGGTCGAAGAAAATCCGCGCAGCGACAACAAACCCGACAGAGCCTTGCCAAACCCCGCCGCCACCGCTACCATCGCGCCCATCCACAGCCACCGGAAAACCGACATGCAAGCCAACAAACTGATTCTTTGCACCTTTATCAGCCTCACCCTCATCACCGGCTGCTCCTCCTCCGACAACAAAGACAACCGCAGCGCCGACCCCGCCGCCAACACCCAACCCCTAGCCAACGCACGCCAAAGCCAAAACTGGCTTGGCACCTATCAAGGCATCCTCCCCTGCGCCAACTGCGAAGGCATCGCCACCATGGTCGTCCTGGAAAACAACGGCAAATACACCCTGCGCACCCGCCAGCTCGGCCTCGAAGACAAAGACCGCAAATACCAGGGCACCTACAGCTGGAAAAACGACAGCACCCTCGTCCTGAGCGGCGACGCCCAGGAAAAAGTCTTCACCGTGTACGACGGCTACCTGCAAGCCATGATGCCCGACGGCAGCCCCATCCCCGCGCACCCCGGCGCCAACTACCGCCTGGAAAAATCGTTCTGAACAAACCCCAAAACCAACGTAGGATGGGCGTAAGCCCATGCGGTTATGGATATTTCTTTACCGCATGGACTTACGCCCATCCTGCATTTTATAGATGAGAAATTTTCTCACCACAAAGCGCTTACCGTGCAAAATTTTCTCATCACAAGCGCTTCATGATGGTAAAAAATAACTATTTTTGGTCAATTTTTGTTTTAAATCAAGATTGACACGCAAGGCAAACTACCCCGCCATCACCGCCACCAGCCGTGCGGCGGTGCGCGCGCCGTGGCCATCGATGTCGTAGCGCGGGTTGTATTCGGCGACATCGCAGAGGCGCACCTTGCCGCTCGCCATGATCACGCCCACCATTTTTTCCACCAGCGCAAGCGGCAAGCCAAACGCTGCCGGGGCGCTCACCGCAGGCATCACGGCGGCGGGCAGCACATCCAAATCGAGCGTCAGGTAAATCGCATCCACCGTATTGATGAAATGGCGGATTTCCGCTTCCACTTCCAGCCACGGCCAATCGATGAGCGCCGTGTCTTCCACCACCCACGCGCCCATTTGCGCCGCGCGGTCAAAGAGCGAGCGCGTATTGGCGAAGCGGCTCGCCCCCAGACACGCATAACGATAGGGAAAGGCGTCCGCGAGCTGGCGGAACGGCGTCCCCGAGGACGGCCGCGCATCGATGCGCACGTCCAAATGCGCGTCGATATTGATCACGCCCAGGCGCGCGTCCGGCAGCGCCTGATGCAGCCCCATTCCGGCGGCAAAGGCGATTTCGTGGCCGCCTCCAAGGCCGATGGGCAGGCATCCCGCGCCAATCATCGCCGCCACTTTGTCGGCATAGGCGGCCTGCGCCGCTTCCAGCGCATCGCCCGCGCAGACGATATTGCCCGCATCTGCCGGAACCTCGCCAATTACCGGCAAATTGGCGAGCATTTTGCGCAACGCATCCGGCGCATCCGCCGCGCCCACGCGCCCCTGGTTGCGCGCCACGCCCGCATCGCAGGCGAAGCCAATGAGCGCCATTTTCTGCGTCCCGTCATAGGCTTGCATCATCTGATGCCAGCGCTTGCCGCCCTCGCCTTCTTCGCCGTCAATTCTTCCCTGCCACCGTTCCATAACCTTCTCCTCAAGGTGCAAAAATCGCAATCGTGGTGATGATAATCGGCATCCCGAAAACATCAATCAAAAACGCGCCGACCACCGGCACGATGAGAAACGCCGCCTGCGACGCGCCGAAGCGCTTGGCAACCGCATCCATATTCGCCATCGCGTTCGGCGTCGCGCCCAGGCCGTGGCCGCAGAATCCGGCGACCATCACCGCCGCGTCGTAATTGCTTCCCAAAAGCCGGAAAACGACGAAATAGGCAAACGCCACCACGAACACCACCTGCACCGCGACAATCGCCAGCAGCGGCAGCGCCAAATCCTTCAAATGCAAAATGTTCACGCTCATCAGCGCCATGGTGAGGAACACCGCGAGCGACACTTCGCCCACCAGCAGCACCGCGCGGAAATCGACAATGCTGTCATCTTTGCCATCAAGCAGATTGCGCGCAATCACTGCCAAAAACATCGCCGGCACATAGGCGGGCAGGGAAAAACCCTTCATTGGCGAAATCGCGGCAAAGCCCTTGGCGAGCCATTGCCCGGCAACGCAGCAGGCAAGAATCAGGAGCAACATCTGCAACATGCGCCGTGCGGAAAAAGGCTGCGCCGCGCCCTGAATGCTTTCAATCGCCTCGCGCGCGCTTTGCGCGCCTTCGCTGTTATCGGCGACAAGGCCATGTTTGCCAATCAATTTGCGCGCCACCGGCCCGCCGACCAGGCCACCTGCAACGAGGCCGAACGTCGCCGCCGCAAGTCCTACGCCCACCGCGTTGGCCACGCCCATGTCCTCAATCGTTTGCCCGAACGTGGCGGCGGCACCATGACCACCTTCCATCGACACCGCCCCGGCCAACACGCCGAGCAAGGGGTCAAGGCCGAAGAGGCTTGCGAGCGACACGCCGATCACGTTCTGCATCAGCGCCAAAAAACCGCAGGCAAGCCAATACACGATGAGCAGCTTGCCGCCCAATTTGACCAGACGGAAACTCGCGCCCAGCCCCACCGTGGTGAAAAACACCAGCATGAAATAGCGCATCAGGCTGTTGTCAAAGGTGATATTGACGATATTCGCCGCCGAGAGCAGGGTGATGACGATGGACACCAGCAAACCGCCAGTCACCGGTGCGGGGATGCAATAGGCGCGGAAAAAGGCGACGCGGCGGTTGATGATGTCGCCCAAGAGATAGACGGCGAGCGCCGCGAGCAGGGTGGAAAAAGGGTTCAGGGTCAGGGTGGTCATGGGTCTCCTCGGTGGTTGATTGGTGATGGTTGTAGCGATATTGGCAAATGTCATGGTGGGCTAAAGCCCACCCTACGTCTGTTTACGAAAGCAACGCGCCCAATTTGCCGGAGAGCACGATGGCCTTGGCCGCGGCGATGTCGGGGGCGAAGAGGCGGTCCTTGTCGTAGAAGGCGACCTGTTCGCGCAGCAGCGCATGTGCCTTTTCCAGCGCGGCCGAGGTTTTGAGCGGGCGATGGAAATCAATGCCTTGCGCCGCTGCCAGATATTCGATGCCAACCACCGCTGCGGTGTTTTGCGCCATGTCGAAGAGGCGGCGCGCGGCGAAGGTCGCCATCGACACATGGTCTTCCTGGTTTGCCGAGGTCGGGATGCTGTCCACGCTCGCCGGATGGGCGAAGGTCTTGTTTTCGCTCGCCAAAGCGGCAGCGGTAACGTGGGCGATCATGAAGCCGGAGTTGACGCCCGGATTTTCCACGAGAAAGGCGGGAAGTCCCGATAAAGTGGCGTCAATGAGCAATGCCACCCGGCGTTCGCTCATGTTGCCGGTTTCCGCGAGCGCCAAGGCGATGGTGTCGGCGGCAAAGGCGACGGGTTCGGCGTGGAAGTTGCCGCCGGAAATGGCAACGGCTTCGCCGCCGTCGTGGAAAATCAGCGGGTTGTCGGTAACGGCATTGGCCTCGGTGAGCAGCACATCGGCGGCGCGCGCGAGCAGATCGTGGGTCGCGCCCATCACTTGCGGCTGGCAACGCAGGCAGTACGGGTCTTGCACGCGGTCATCGCCCTCAAGATGCGACTCGCGAATCGCGCTGCCCGCGAGCAATTGGCGGTACAGCGCCGCCTGGCGGATTTGCCCCGGCTGGCCGCGCACCTCGTGGATACGCGCATCAAAGGGCGCATCGCTGCCCATCGCCGCATCAATGGAGAGCGCGCCGACCACGGTGGCGGCGGCATGAATGTCTTGCGCCATAAAGAGGCCGCGCAAGGCGAGCGCGGTGGAGACTTGGGTACCGTTGATCAGCGCCAGTCCTTCCTTGGCGGCGAGGACTACCGGGGCAAGACCGGCGGCGCGCAGCGCATCGGCGGCGGGTTGGATGACGCCATCGACGCGCACCTCGCCCTCGCCCAACAGCGCCAGCGTCATGTGCGACAGCGGCGCAAGATCGCCGGACGCGCCCACCGAGCCCTTTTCCGGGATGAGGGGCATGATGCCGTGGTTCAAAAGCGCCAAGAGGCCGTCGATGACCACGCGGCGCACGCCGGAAAAACCGCGCGCGAGACTCGCAATTTTCATTAGCAAAATCAGGCGCACCACGTCGTCCGGGAGATATTCGCCGGTGCCGACCGAGTGCGAGAGGATGAGGTTGCGTTGCAGGAGTTCGAGTTCGTCGTCGCTGATGCGCGTTTTCGCCAGAAGGCCAAAGCCGGTGTTGATGCCGTAAGCGCTCTGGTCGCGGGCGATGATGGCCTTGAGCGCCTGGTGCGAGGCATCAATCGCGGCATAAGCGCCCTGATCGAGCGCGACTTTTTGTGGCGACGCGTAGATGGCGCGCAATTGGGCAAAGGTGAGCTGGTTGGGGATGATGGTCAGCATGGTTGCTCCTGAATGAGTGGTAAAATTTCTCATCATAAAGCGCTTGCCGTGAGAAACAACTCACCACAAGCGCTTTGTGATGGTAAAAAATCACTATTTTATTGCCTCATATCTCAACACACGACAAAACTCTTCTCTTGATTGAAAGCACGGTTCAAAAGCCCCTCCCCCTGTGGGGGAGGGGTTGGGGAGAGGGCAGCGAACACATAATTCTTCAAATATCGAAGCCAACTCAAGATGTTCATTTAACCCCTCTCCCCTTCCCCTCTCCCGTAGGGAGAGGGGTTGATTTAGTGCATATTCCCGGGTTTTATCGTGTACCAAAGGCCTCATATGAAAATTCCTGCGAGTGTTGCACCTGAAATGCCCGCCCGTCGAAGCGGTAACGGCGGATGGCGACGGGCGCTTGCGTGCTGCGCGCCAGTTCGGGAAATCCGGCGATGAGCCGGTCGACGGCGCGGAGGTCGTCGCGCGCGATGTCCGCCGCGTATTCGTAGCTGACTTTTTCAAAGATGTGGCTGGCCTTGCCGTTGGCAAGGGTTTCGTGGGCGATGTAGCTGGTGTGGCGGTTGCCGCGTTCGTCGTATTGGTGGCGGGTGTGGACGAGGCCGTTTTCATGGCGCACGCGGCTTTCGATTTCGCGGCGCGCGGCGTCGTAGACGGTTTGGGTGAAACGGGTGGTGTGCCAGCGTTGTTTGTCCGCCTGCCATTCCGCAGCCCAACTGAGGCTCACGTTGGGCAAATGGAAGGTGAGGCTGAGATCGTGGCCGTTGTGGTCAAGCGGCGAGTCGTTGGCCATGCCGCTCATGGCGAGGAGAATGCCGGAGGCGTGGTAATCCAGCCAATAGCTGCGGTCGCGCTCGTATGGTTCGCCGTTTGCCATCATCCGCGACACCTCGCTCAAATGATAGGTGTAGACCCACGGCGGGAAGCTTTCATGCACATCGTGCACCTTGCCCTCTTCCACCGGCTGCCAGGCGTCGTCTTCATAGCGGTAGGCGCGCCAGGCGATAAGCCCGCTCGCCGCGTATTCCCGCTCTTCGCGCAATTGGGGGCGGAGTTCGCCGCTGTCGTTATCCCACATCGCGGTTTGCAAAAGGATTTCCTGCCCGTCGGCATCGTATTCGCGGATGCTCTGGCTCAAGGTTTGCCACGCGTCGCCGTGGCGGGTTTCATCGCGCAGGGTTTCCTGCCTGCCCTCGCGCCGCATGTAAGTGCGGTGCGAAGGGCTGCCGTCGCCGTCGTGAAAATCTTCGCTTTGCCAGGCGACAAGCTGCCCCGCATCGTCGTGTTCGTTCACGGTTTCGCTTGCCAATTGCCATGTGCCGCCTTCCTGGCGGAATTGCTGGCGGCGCACGGGCTGGCCGTCAGCGCGATGCTCGATGACTTCGCGGATATTGCCGCTGCCTTCGTGAGTGGTGGTGAAACGGCCATCGCCGTGATACGCAAAGCGCATCACATTCTCCGTGCGCGTATCGCCGAGATCTTCCATGGTAGCGACGGACGAGAGCTGCCACTCCTGCGCCAGTGCCGCTGCGCTGCATAGCGTCAAACACGATAATATTTTTCTCATATTTTCACCAAAAATGATTATTTTTTACCACAGAGAAGCGCTTGTCGTGGTAAAAAAAGATCATTGCAAACCTTCATCCACCCAGCGCCAGCCCTCTTCCGCAGCGGGCAGAATACGCAAATCCGTCTCCGGCGCAAGGCCGCTCAACCAGATGCCGCTGTCGCTGTACAGCCACGCCAAACGGCGCGGCGCGCCCGCCGCCATGAGTGTCCGGGCAATGCGCACATAGAAATCCGCGTTGCGGTATTTGCTGAAAAACGGCTCATCCATGTCAATCCATTGCGTCGCGACACGCGCGCGCAATTCAAAACGCATTTTTCCTGCCGCTGCTTCCCCGCACTGCAAATCGGCAATCTCCCAGTCCGTACATTGCGCAAGATGGCACAAATCGGCGAAATCTTCGCCAAGGCTCTCGGCAAACTGCTCCACCTGTTCGGCATGAAAGCGCAGATTGGCGAAATAGCGACCCTCTGCAAAATCAGCGTGATAGTAATGCGCTTCCAGCAGCGCCGACAGCACCGCGACCACATCCACCGGCTCGCCATAATCGGCAAGCGCTTCCTGCAATTGCGCCAGCGGCGGCATATCGGGGGCGATGATGCCCACGCCGTGCAGCGCTTGCAGCAGACGTTGCGCTTCGGCAAGCCCTTCTTCGGGCGCGGGCATCGCCAGCGGCGCAGGCGCTTCAAAAGCCGGAACGGGCGGCTCGGCAAAGCGCTTGTCCGGTATCTGCCCTTTGCTTTTACGCACAAAAAACATCACCACGCCAAGCGCCACAAACACAAGGATCACCACGCCGAGCCACACATACCCAAGCGCGATCACACCAACGCCACCGGCAAACATGACCACAGCGCTCATCCAGAAAGTTTTGCCATCCGGGTACATCAGGCGATCCATCCCATGGCAAGCCCCAGATAACCAAACGCGGCAGCGAACACAATGCCGAGAATCGTGCGTTGCAGCCAAACGAGCAGCATATGCCCCAGCGACAGCGGAATACGCGTCGCCAAAATGCACGGCACCAGACCGGAGAAGAAAATAATGCTGGAAATGGACACCACGCCCACCACATAACGCAGCAGCACACCCGCCTCCGCGCCTTTCAGCAAAATCGCGGGCAGGAACATCTCGGCCAGGCCGCTTGCCATCGCCTTCGCCGCCACGAGCGGCTGCTCAAGCCCCATCGCCCACGTCGCCGGATAAAGCAAAAAGCCCAGCCAATCAAAGAGCGACGTGTATTTCGCCAAGAGCAGCCCGGCCAAGCCAATGCCCATGATGGAGGGCAAAATGGCGGATGCCATACGCACCCCGGCGAGGAAATGCTCGAGCAGAATCTTGCCCGGATTGCCTGCGCTGCGCGACACCGCCAGCCCGCTCTGCACGGCATGACGCAGGCGCGCGGCAAACGGCATCGGCGTATCCGCCACCCCGCCCGTATTGTCGATGCGCGTGAGCGGTGGAATACGCGCGGAAATCGCGGTAATCGCAAAGGTA
This sequence comes from Cardiobacteriaceae bacterium, assembly GCA_030532785.1. Lineage (GTDB taxonomy): Bacteria > Pseudomonadota > Gammaproteobacteria > Cardiobacteriales > Cardiobacteriaceae > JAUMXB01. The sequence continues at coordinate 4,398 of JAUNKJ010000036.1, read as the reverse complement.
ATCACCAGCGCGCTCCAGAAATAGAAATTCCAGAAATCCATCAGATTCAGGGTTTTCGCCACCACCACCATGAACGCCGCCGACACGGTGGAAAACCCGGTGGCAATAATCGCCGCCTCGCGCGCCGTGTACTTTTTCGCCGCATACACCTGATCGGTAATCAGCAGCCCCACCGAATAACTGCCCACAAACGACGCCACCGCATCAATCGCGGAAAAGCCCGGCGTTTTCCAGAGCTTGCGCATGAGCGGCTCCATGATCACGCCTATCATCTCCAGCAAACCGAAACCGATGAGAAACGCCAGCACCAGCGCCCCCACCGGAATGATCATCGCGAGCGCCAGACCCAGTTTTTCATACAAAAACGGCACCATGTCCGGCGTGACCAATGCCTCCGGCAGCCATCCGGCGACAAAGGCAATCGCCACCAGCAGCCCGAACACCTTGAACAGCGAAATCACCGTATCCGTCAGCGACTTTCTCCAACTGCCATTCACAAAAGGCATCGCCGCGCCATAGGCCATCATCAGGAAAAACGCGCCCACCGCGAACCAGCGCACCTCGCGCACCAGATAACTCGCGGCGTGGTCGAACAAAATCGTCGATTTGCCGCCGATGGTGACGGGGACGAAAAACATCACGATGCCGACAAGGCTTGCGATCACGAGCTGCACCAGCGCCATTTGCGGCGAAAGGGGGTTGCGGGTGTTCATCTTGTTCTCCTCTTTGTTATGAATGAAACATCGTGCTTTTTTATCACATAGAATGCGCTGCCATGCAAACCATCGCGCAGCGATTGTAGGTTGGGGTGAAGCGCTTGCGCTGAACCCCAACATGCCATACTTGTTTGTTGTTGGGGTTCGCTACGCTCACCACCAACCTACATGGCTCTTGCCCAAGGAACCGTCATGAATATGTATGCCAATCCCTTTCAAGCCCTTGCCGACACCCCGCAAGAAGCGGAAAACCTGCGCATCCGCGCCGAACTGATGCGGCAAATCGCCGAGCGCGTGCGCACCCGTGGCTGGACACAACAGGAAGCGGCCGCACATTGCGCCATCACCCAGCCGCGCATGAGCGACCTGCTGAACGGACGCCTCTCGAAATTCACCATTGATGCGCTGGTCAATATCGCGAGCGCCCTGGATATGCATATTCATCTGACGGTTGTCTGAATGGTTTTTCCATAAATAAGCAACCATTGGGAGTTTTTTCTCACCATAAGCGCTTCATCATGGTAAAAAACCACTATTTTTCACCATTTTTTGTTTATCACCCCATATACGCCGCGATGCCGTAGGCCAGCGGAATGGCGACCAGGAGCGACAGCGCGGTGCGTACCGCCCAGATGAGGGTCAATTGCCAGAAATTGAGGGGGATGCGCGTTGCCATGATGCAGGGGATGGAGGCGGAAACGAAGAGGATGGAGGAGATGGCAACAATCCCCGCCACGATTTTCGCCACCAGTCCGCCCTTGGCCATGATGAGCGCGGGCAGGAACATTTCCGAGTAGCTGGTGGAAACGGCGGAGGCGAGCGCAAGACCTTCTTCCATGCCGAAAAGCAGGGTAATCGGGTAGAAAAGATAGCCAATCCAGTCGAATACCGGGGTGTATTTTTCGATGAGCAGGCTCAGGGTGCCGATGGAGAGAATGGTGGGGAGGATGGTCATCGTCATCAGCAGGCCGTCTTTGAGGTTGTCGCGCACGAGAGCGAGAAAATCCTTGGGCGTGGTGGCGACACCAATCGCTTCGGCGACGGCGGTGGCGATGCGGTTGCCCTTTTCCGGCGAGGGTTCGGGGTTGCGCGCGTGGTTGTCCATCCCCGCAATCGGCGGCAGGCGCGCGCTGATGGCGGTAACCACGACGGTGGTGAGCAAGGTGGCGAGGAAGAAGATGAGCCAGATGTCCATGAGGCCGAGGGTACGGGCGACGATGACCATGAACGCCACCGACACCGTGGAAAAACCGGTAGCGATGATCGCCGCTTCGCGCGCGGAATATTCGCCGCTCAGATAGGCGCGGTCGGTAATCAAAAGCCCCACGGCGAAACTCGTGACGAACGAGGCCACGGCATCAATCGCCGAGCGGCCGGGGATGCGGAAAGTGCGGCGCATCATGGGCTGGACGAGGATGCCCACCAGTTCCACCAGCCCGTAATTGACGAGCAGCGGCATGAAAACCGCGCCGACCGGCACGAGAATGGCGACGGGAATCACCAGCGCTTTCCACAGGAATTCCAGCATGTACGGCTGATAAAGCGCTTCGGGGCCGAGCCTGAAGATGACCATCAGCGCGAGTATCAGGCCGATGAATTTGAACGCGGTGAAGACGATGCTGCCCAAGCCGTCGCGCCAGAACTTGCGGCGCACGGGATATGCCGCACCGGCGGCAATCAGCGCGAGGGCGTACCATTTGCCGCCATCGCCCAAGAGCTTTTCGCACCAAAGCACGGCGTGATCGAGCAGGATGGTGTTTTTCCCGCCAAGGGTCACCGGCACGAAAAACACGAGAATGCCCAAAAGACTCGGGATGGCGACGCGCGCCAGATCGCGGACGCTGTGGCGTGGCTTTGCAACGGATGACATGTGGTTCTCCTCTTTTTATATGCCTCGTTTCGGGTAAGAGAGTCGCCTTTGAACGACTCTTCAAAATTTTGACAAGCTATTCCCCTCCCCCGCTTGCGGGGGAGGGACAGGGTGGGGGTGTAGGGATTTACATTCCATAGAAAAATCTGGAAATGCTGCGCATTTCACCCCTCACCCCTGCCCCAATCTCGCTTCGCGAGCTCTGACGAGTCCCGTAAACGGGAGAGGGGGCTGTTTCTACGAATATTTTGGCACTGACGCTCTTATTACCTATCGCTGATTTTTGACCAGCATACTTTTCAGGACACCACCAAGCGGTAATATTCGCAGGCTGGGTTAGCGACAGCGCACCCCGGCAAAAAATTCCAATATCGCGCTGGGTTACGTTGCTACGCAACTAACCCAGCCTACGTCTCTCCCGTCCGGTTTTGACGGGTTTTCAGGTTGAATGGCTATATATGCCTCGTTTGGGATGGGGAATTCGGCAAGTGCGCCTACGCCCGCCCTTCCAGCCCGGCGCTTTCCGCCTCCGAGGCCTGCGGGATTTTCATCTCGAACTTGTTGTCGATCACGGTGTAGTCGTAATAGCCCATGCGCGCAATCGGCCGCATTTTCAGGATGTCGAGCTTGCCGTCGGCGGTGATGAATTCGTCCTTGACGTGGATTTTCATCACTTCGGCGAAAACGACATCCACCGTGCCCACGGGCGAGTTGCCGGGCAGGCGGTGGGTGGAAATGTAGCGGCACTCAAAATGACAGGGACTCGCGGCAATCATCGGCACATCGCAAAGGTCGGCCTTGACGGTTTCAAGACCCGCAAGTTCGATCTCGCTTTGCCCGTAAGGCACGGCCATGGCGGAGGTATTCATCGCTTCGCGCAAATCCCAGGTAACCATGTTCCACACGAACCAGCCGGTTTGTTCGGCGTTGATCACGGTATCCTTGCGCCGCCCGTCCGGGTATTGGTTGGCGGCGAACATCACCATCGGCGGATCAAAGGTGAGATTCTGCCATTGGCTGTAAGGCGCGAGATTGGCGATGCCGTCGGGGCTGACGGACGACAGCCAGCCGATGGGACGCGGCACGGTGCAGCTTTTGAACGGCGAGAACGGCAAGGGGCATTTTTCGCTGCCGGGCATGTATTTCATGACGGACTCCTCTTTTTTGCATGAAATGGTATTTTTTCTCATCATGAAGCGCTTCGTGCGATAAAATTTCTCACAATAAGCGCTTCATGATGGTAAAAAATCGCTATTTTTGATTGTTTTTTGAAATGCAGATTTTGTAGGCTGGGTTAGCGCGCAGCGCGTAACCCAGCAACATCCGAAACACCGCGCTGGGTTACGGCTACGCCTAACCCAGCCTACCGGTACTTAGTTTTGTGAAAAAGCGCTTATTTCACCATCGGCAGGTTCAGCCCGAATTTTTTCGCGGTGTCGATGGCGAGTTCATAGCCCGCGTCGGCGTGGCGCATGACGCCGGAGCCGCAGTCATTCACCAATACGCGCGCGAGGCGTTTGCCCGCTTCGTCCGTACCGTCGCAGACGATGACCATGCCGGAGTGTTGCGAGTAGCCCATGCCCACACCGCCGCCGTGGTGCAGCGAGACCCATGTCGCGCCGCCTGCGGTGTTGAGCAGCGCGTTGAGTAACGGCCAGTCGGAGACCGCATCGGTGCCGTCTTTCATGGCTTCGGTTTCGCGGTTGGGGCTGGCGACGGAGCCGGTGTCCAGATGATCACGGCCGATGACGATGGGGCCTTTGAGTTCGCCGTTTTTCACCATTTCGTTGAAGGCAAGGCCTGCGAGGTGGC
>JAUNKJ010000035.1 GCA_030532785.1 Cardiobacteriaceae bacterium | reverse complement strand
CCGTAGGGAGAGGGGTTGATTTTGTGCATATTTTCAAGTTTTGTCGTGTACCAAGGCTTTTCACAAAACCCTTGGCTCTCCCCCGACGATGGGCAACAATAACCGCCCCCTTTCCCAGGAAGCACCTCATGGCCAAGAACTTAAGCAAAATCACCTCTATCGAAGACCTGCGCCGCATCGCGCGTTTCAAAGTGCCGAAAATGTTTTACGACTACGTCGCCTCCGGCTCGTGGACGGAAACGACGCTGCGCGCCAACAGCCTCGACTTTCAGCGCATCCAGCTCATCCAGAAAGTGCTCATCGACATGAGCGGCCGCAGTCTCGCCACCACCATGATCGGGCAGGCGGTGAAAATGCCCGTCGCCATCGCCCCCACCGGCTTCACCGGCATGGTTCACGCCGATGGCGAAATCCACGCCGCGCGCGCCGCGGAAAAATTCGGCGTGCCTTTTTCGCTCTCCACCATGTCCATCTGCTCGATTGAAGACGTCGCCGAACACACCAGCGCCCCTTTCTGGTTCCAACTCTATGTGATGCGCGACCGCGACTTCATGGAAAACCTCATCCGCCGCGCGCAAGCAGCGAAATGCTCGGCGCTGATTCTCACCGCCGATCTGCAAGTCCTCGGCCAGCGCCACAAAGACATCAAAAACGGCCTCTCCGCGCCGCCGAAGCCGACGCTCGCGAATCTTGCAAATCTCGCCATCAAGCCGCAGTGGGGCTTGAACATGCTGAAAACCGAGCGCCGCACCTTCCGCAACATCGTGGGGCATGCGAAAAACGTCGCCGACATGTCCTCGCTCTCCTCGTGGACGGCGGAACAGTTCGACCCGCGCCTTTCCTGGGATGATGTCGCGCGCATCAAAGACCTCTGGGGCGGCAAACTCGTCATCAAGGGCATCATGAACGGCGAAGACGCGGAAAAGGCGGCACAAAGCGGCGCGGATGCGCTCATCGTCTCCAACCACGGCGGACGCCAACTGGACGGCGCGCCGTCTTCCATCAGCGTGTTGCCCGAGATTGTCAGCGCCGTCGGCAGCCGTATCGACGTCTGGCTCGACAGTGGCATCAGAAGCGGGCAGGACGTGTTGAAAGCCATCGCGCTCGGCGCCAAAGGCACGATGATCGGCCGCGCATTTCTTTACGGCCTCGGCGCTTACGGCGAAGACGGCGTGCGCCGCTGCCTGGAAATCCTCTACCACGAAATGGACACCACCATGGCCTTCTGCGGCCATACCGACATCAACCGCGTCGGCCGCGACATCCTCGTCCCCGGCAGCTACCCGGAAGCGGGCAAACCCTGGCCGGGCGCGGATTGCGTGCCGATACTGCCTTATCGCGGATAATTTCACAAAAACAGCAAAAATAGATGTTTTTACCACCTCAAAGCGCTTATCGTGGGAAAATTTCTCACGATAAGCGCTTATTAATGAGAAATTTTCTCGCCATCAACTCGTAGGATGGGTGTCAACCCATGCGGTATCGCGAAGCGATTGTAGGTACGGTTAGCGCCGCAGGCGCGTAACCGTACAACATAAACCATGGTGAAAAATGTACGGTTACGGCGCTTTGCGCCTAACCGTACCTACGGCACTGAAAAATTTCTCGATTTTTCTATGAAATGACAAGCCATTGCCCTCCCCTGCTTGCGGGGCGACTGGCTCCGCCAGCTCGTCCGAAGGACGAGAAAGACAGGGTGGGGGTGTTGAAAACGAAGTTTTCATTCCAGAGCCATAAAAAATGCTGCGCATTTTACACCCCCATCCTCACCTTCCCCCGCAAGCGGGGGAAGGAATTGATTGGAGAACAACGCCATATCAGTGGATATATCCACTTTCCTTATCCCGACCTACGGTTACTGAGCTATTCCCCCAACGGCAACACCACCCGCGTGGCCCGGTCACGGGCGGGATGGAGATGCAAAACCAGCGCACCATCCTCGCGTTGCAAAAAATCGGGCAACGGCTTTTCGGGATGGCGCAGAGCATCGAAGGCAACAAGCACGCGGTAGGCATTCAACAAGCGCACCTGAAATTCCCCGTAATCCGGCATCGCCATGTCGCACAGGAGGTTGAACGGCGCGCAATGCTTCCGCTCTTCCTGCGCGGTGAACACCGGAGCCAGCGCTTCGTCGCGCGCGACCGCGGCGAGAATGTCGGCTTCGCAATTGCGGCTCGCCTTGTAGGCGGCGTTGGCAATGAGTTGCCGGTTCCACAGCCGCGCCATGCCCGCCGTGAACAGCGCCGTCCATTCCTCTTCCGGGTGTTGCAGCGCCATGATGTCGGCCATGCTGCTGCGCATCATGTACCACTCGCCATAAAGCAACGGGCAGACGGCAAAATGCTCACGCGGCAGGGATTGCACCCCATCACAGGCCGCAGGCCACGGCAATTCGGGCTTCTCCGCGCGAATCTGGGCGATGAGCTGGGTGCCTTTCAGAAGCTGGGCGTAGCCGATCATGCTGTCGATGAGGGTGTTTTGGCTCGCGAGCAGGGTGCGCGCGACGCTGGCCGACAGGCACGCCGATTGCAGCGCGGCGTCACTGTCGCCGTCGGCATGGCGGTAGGCATTGAAACTGTTGGCGGCGATGAGTTTGTGAAACGGCGGGATGGGGTCGTTCAGGGTAACGAAATAACGGAAATGGCCGTAGCGGTTCAGCTCGGCGAGGGTGGCATCGTAAGCATTGAGCGCGTCGCGGGTTTCCGCCGGCAACGCACGGTAGGCCTCCAGATGTTCGCGGGCAACGGCAAGGCAATCTTCCTCGCCCTGGCAGCGCGGCAGCGCCTGCGGCCAGTCCGGCAATTGTTCAAGGGCATAGAGCGCATCCGCGCCGTTGTCGCCCACAACCGGGGCGCGTGCCGCTTCAAGGGTTTGCGCGTATTGCGGCGCGTCGACCGCGCCGGGGAAATAGGCAAGCGCCATCCAGACAGTGGCGAACGTGAAAGACAGCAAGAGTTCCATGGCGTACTCCACAGTGATGAAAAGGATAAGAATATCCCCGTTCGCGATAAGAGAACAAACATTCAGGAATGACTTCGTTCTTATCCCGAACTCAGGCTACCTAAAAAATCGATTTCGCGGCAATAACGATAAAATCATCAAAAATGGTTATTTTTTACCGCCAACAAGCGCTTTTCGTGAGAAATTTTTGCATGACAAGCGCTTATTGGTGAGAAAATTTCTCATCAAAGAAACACATCTGCGATGCGTCAGTTCTGTGTTCGTCACAATCCAGAAATATATAGTGGAATCATCATAAAAACATCCAAATTGTAGGTTGGTGGTGAGTGCGTAGCACGAACCCCAACATTTTGAGATTCATTATGTTGGGGTTCGCCTGACGGCTCACCACCAACCTACATCCCTGTTCTGTTTTTTGTTGATTTAACTATAGCCGCTTCCTCAAAAAATGGCATAGGGTTCGTTTTTTAACCCTTCGAATAAAGAACTTTATTCAAAGGGTTGTCTATGCCATTTTTCGGGGGCTCCGCTATATCTTCCCTGTCAGGGCGGTGGCATGTCGCCGTGGCGGGGTTCTTCTATCATCCAGCGCGCAAGGATTTGCAGGTAATGCGCGCGGGCGCTGGCGTCGAGGCGGGAAAAGGCGAGGAAAGGCGGGTTGGTGGTGTGGGCGGAGAGGCCGTATTGCGGCAGACGGCCGTCGGCAAAGCGGATACCGCCGCCTGCTTCGTGCAGGAGGAGATCACCGGCGGCGATGTCCCATTCGCTGGTTTTGGCGACGATTTTCGGATAGAAATCGGCGCGGCCTTCGGCGATGGCGCAGAATTTCAGGGCGCTGCCCATGCGCAGGTGGGGATGTTCCGCGCCGAAGCTCTCGGCGAGGTATTGCTGCATGCGTTTTGATTGCGCGAAGTTGTGGGTGATGACGGCGGGCGGTGCGGGCGGCGTGCGGCATTGCAGGCGTTGGGTGCGGCCGCTGGCGTCGGTTTTGTAGCTGCCCGCGCCACGCACGGCATACCAGATGTCGCCGGAGACCGGAGCGTAAATCATGGCGAGGACGGGGCGGTGCGCGTCGATGAGGGCGATGAGGATGCAGAATTCGCCGCTTTCGCGGATGAATTCGCGGGTGCCGTCGATGGGGTCGATGAGCCAGTAACGCCCGGTCTGGCGGCGGTGCGAGGCTTCGGCTTCTTCGCTGACCACGGGCAGGTTGGCGATGGCGACGAGGCCGTCGTGGAGGATGCCGTGCGCGGCAAGGTCGGCGGCGGTAAGCGGGGTGTGGTTGTCTTTTGCGCGGATGGCGAGCGCCTCGCGCTTGCCGTAATAAGACAAAATGACCGCACCGGCCTTCTGGCACAGTGCGGTCAGTGATGGGATGATGGCGCGCAGTTCGTCGCCAGTCATGGCATCAGGCGTTTTTCTTGTAGTCGAGCTTTTCCTTGATGCGGGCAGCCTTGCCTTCGAGGCCGCGCAGGTAGTAGAGCTTAGCACGGCGCACGTCGCCACGGCGCTTGACGGTGATGGAGTCAACCAGCGGGCTGTGGGTCTGGAAGACGCGCTCAACGCCTTCGCCGTGGGAAATCTTGCGCACGGTGAAGGATGAACCGAGGCCACGGTTGCGCTTGGCAATGACAACGCCTTCAAAGGCTTGCAAGCGCTCGCGGTTGCCCTCGTGGACTTTCACCTGCACGACGACGGTATCGCCCGGGTTGAATTCGGGCAGGTTGGTTTTGAATTGTTCCTGCTCAAGGATGTCGATGATGTTGCTCATGACGGCTCTCCGAAAAAGTGTATTCAGCTAAAAATTCATTCAAAAGGGTTTCCTGCTCGCCGCTCAACTCGAGCTTTTCCAACAAGTCGGGACGCAACAGGAAGGTTCTACCCAAGGCTTGTTTGAGGCGCCACCTGGCAATGCGCGCGTGATCACCGCTGAGCAGAATTTCAGGGGCGCGGATTCTACCAATGTTTTCCGGCCTTGTATAGTGCGGATGGTCCAATAATTTTTTGTGGAATGAGTCCTCTTCGGCAGACGCGGCATCGCCGAGTACACCGGGGATGAGGCGCAGGGTGGCGTCGGCAATCGCGGCGGCGGCAATCTCGCCGCCGGAGAGGACAAAATCGCCCAGCGAGATTTCCACGTCGATGCATTCATCAATAAAGCGCTGGTCTACGCCTTCGTAGCGCCCGCTCCAAAGTGCCAGTGACGGTTTTTCCGCGAGGCTGGCCGCGAGGTCGTGGGTGAACGGTACGCCCTGCGGACTCAAATAGATGTGCAGCGGTTTTTCCGCCTGCGTTTGCAGCGCTTCGTGAATGCGCTTCAGCGGCAGATACTGCATCACCATGCCGGGGCCGCCGCCGAAGGGGCGGTCATCCACGCGGCCAAAGCGGTCATCGGAGTATTGGCGCGGATTCCAGTAATGCGTTTGCACCAAACCGTTTTTCACCGCGCGCCCGACCACGCCCTGGGCAAACCAGTGGGCAATCAGTTCGGGGAAAATGGAGACGAAGTGCAGCTGCATCAGTCGGCAAGCCAGTCGGTTTCCCAGTCGGCAACGATGCGTCGCGCCGCGAGATCGACCTCAAGAATGTAATGGCCGACCACAAAGGGAATGAGGATTTCTGCCTTGCCGTTTTTCACGACCATGACGTCGTTGGCACCGGTTTCAAAGAGTTCGTGGACGTCGCCGAGTACGGCACCGGCGGTGTTCACGACTTGCAGGCCGATGAGGTCCGCCCAGTAATATTCGCCCTCTGCCAGGGCGGGCAAATCTTCGCGGCGCACGGCGAGACGGTAATCGCGCAAGGCTTGCGCCTGGTCGCGGTCGCCGATTTCCGCAAAGGCGGCGACGAGGCCCTGCCCTTGCAGGCGGCCATTGCGCAATGTGAGGGAGAGGGGTTCACCGCCGCGCGCGGGTGTGGCAAGAAAATGGCGGTAACGGAAGATGGCTTCGCGCGGCCGGCATTCGGAATGAATCTTCACCATGCCACGCACGCCGTACACGCCGACGATGCGGCCAAGGATGACCGTACTGTCGCCGTTGTCCATGAAAAATCAGGCTTGGGATTTTTTGTATTGCTTGATCAGGGTTTTGACGCGGTCGCTGACCTGGCCGCCCTGGCTGATCCAGTATTCGATGCGGGGGAGATCGAGACGCAGTTCTTCTTCCTGGCCGCGGGCGATGGGGTTGAAGAATCCCAGACGCTCGATGAAACGTCCATCGCGGGCATTACGGCTGTCAGTTGCAACTACATGGAAAAACGGGCGTTTTTTGGAACCGCCACGCGATAGTCGGATTGCTAACATACATGTCCTCAAGGTTTTGGGTTGAAAGGCGCGGGATTATACGCGGATTGCCGCAAAAATAAAGCGGAAATTTCCGCGCGCGCCGCAAACGAAAAACGGATGCCGAAGCATCCGTTTGCAACCGATTTTGCAGAGCCGCAATTACTTGCGCTGGCTGCCGCGGAAGACGCGATCGATTTTTTCAGCGTTTTGCTGAGCCAGAGCCAGCGCTTGCTGAGAGTTTTGGTTGGCCTGTACCGCAGCGGCACGCGCTTCTTCAACGGCAGCGCGCAGGTCGGCGTTGTCGTCCATTTTCGGCTGGGAAGCGCAACCGGCGAAGAGAACGGCAGCAGCTGACAGGGCGGCGATTTTCAAAGTCTTCATGAGAACTCCTTGTTAACTGGTTTGTCTGAAAGACAGGCGAGACTATACACAAGAATTGCCATGTTGTAAAAATTTGTCCTGTAAATTTTTTTTAATGATGGGATGCACAAAATCGTCGATATTTCCGCCGAGTTTCGCCGCTTCGCGCACCAGGGTTGAAGATATATGGAAAAAATTCTCGGCGGTGGCGAGAAATACGGTTTCAAGACCGGGGAGGAGCTGGCGGTTCATCGCGCCGAGTTGGCGTTCGTACTCGAAATCGGCGGTGTTGCGCAGCCCGCGCACCACGAAATCGGCGCGGCAATCGCGGTAGAGATCGGCGAGCAGTCCGTCGAAGGAGATGACGTCGATGCGGATGGTGGCGGTATCGAGTTCGGGGAGGACGGCGCGCAGCGCGTCGAGGCGCTCTTCGGCGCTGAACAGGGTGTTTTTGTGATGGGCGCGGGCGACGGCGATATAGAGATGGTCGCAGAGGCGGCTTGCGCGTTCGATGATGTTCTGGTGGCCGACGGTGAGCGGGTCAAAGGTGCCGGGGTAGAGGGCGATGCGCATGTTTATGTCTCCGCACCGATGAGGCCGAAGACGAGACGGCCGGCATGGCTTTGCTTGCGCCACCCATAGCCTGGCGGCAGTTGCGGCAGCGGCACATTGCCGCCCCGCTCAATATAAAGGACACCGCCCGGCTTCAACCAGCGCGACGAGGCGAATTTGTCCACCGCCTGCTGGTGCAGATGGGCGGCAAAGGGAGGGTCGAGAAAGATGATGTCGTAGCGCGCGGCACTGTCGCCAAGTTGCAGGGCATCAATCTCGCGCACATGGGCGTGCGCTTCGCGCCAGTCGCGCAGAATGGTGCGCAGGCGTTCGCAGGCGATGTTGCTGGTGTCGGTAAACAGTACGCTCGCCGCGCCGCGCGACAGCGCTTCCAGCCCCATCGCGCCGCTGCCGGCAAAGGCATCGAGGACACTCGCGCCGGGCAGGTCGAATTGCAGCCAGTTGAAGACGGTTTCGCGCACGCGGTCGGGGCTGGGGCGCAGGCCGTCGAGGTCGGGGACGGCAATGCGCCGCCCGCGATGCTTGCCCGCGATGATGCGGATTTTGTGGTCGCGTTCGCCAGGATGTTTTTTCATGATTTCAGCAATGCCGCGCTTTCCAGAATGAGGCTTTCGGTGGTTTCCCAGCCGATGCAGCCGTCGGTAATCGATTGGCCGTACACGAGCTTGCTCAAATCTTCGCCGAGGCTTTGGTTGCCGCCCTTGAGGTGGCTTTCGAGCATGAGGCCGATGATGGAGCGGCTGCCGTGGGCGATTTGTTCGATGACGTTTTTAAAGACGAGGGGCTGGCGCTCCGGGTCTTTGCTCGAATTGGCGTGGGAGCAATCGACGATGAGGTTGGCGGTCAGGCCGCGCGCGGCGAGCGCTTCTTCGGCAAGGGCGATGTTGACGCTGTCGTAATTGGGGGCGCGGTTGCCGCCGCGCAGGACGACGTGACCATAGGGGTTGCCACGGGTGCGGGTGATGGCGGTCATGCCATCGCTGTCGATGCCGAGGAAGCTGTGCGGGCGCGCGGCGGATTCGATGGCGTTGATTGCCACATCCAGCCCGCCGTCGGTGCCGTTTTTGAAGCCGACGGCAGTGGACAGGCCGGAGGACATTTCGCGGTGGGTCTGGCTTTCGGTGGTGCGCGCGCCGATGGCCGTCCAGCTGATGAGGTCGCCCAAGTATTGCGGCGAGATGGGATCGAGCGCTTCGGTGCCGACGGGCAAGCCCATTTCGTTGATGTCAATCAGCAGCTTGCGCGCGATGTGCAGCCCTTTTTCCACGTCGAAGGAATCGTTGAGGTCGGGGTCGTTGATGAGGCCTTTCCAGCCCACGGTGGTGCGTGGTTTTTCAAAATAGACGCGCATGACGATAAAGAAGGTGTCGCTAACCTTTTCCGCCAGCGCTTTGAGTTTCTGCGCGTATTCGAGGGCGGCGGCGGGATCGTGGATGGAACAGGGGCCGACGACGAGGAGGATGCGCGAGTCTTTGCGGTCGAGAATGTTTTCCACGGTGCGGCGGCCGTCGGCGATGGTGCGGTGCGCCGCATCAGTCAGGGGATGGGCGGCGATGAGTTCGCGCGGGGTGAGGAGGCGGCTTTGCGCGAGGATGTTGCGGTTGTGCAGGGCGGGAGCGCTCATGAGGATGTTTCCGGCAAAAACGCGGAGTTTACAAGGGTATGTCCGCCTCCCCAAAAAATGGCATGGCGTTTTTTTCGTAAGCCTTTGAACAAATAGCTTTATTCAAGGGGCTATCCATGCCATTTTTCGGAGGCTCCGCCATATGCGATAAAATGTATATTTTTCATAAAATTATCAAAAATAGTGATTTTTTACCATCATGAAGCGCTTATCGTGAGAAAATTTCTCATGATAAGCGCTTCATGATGAGAAATTTTCTCATTTTATTATTCGCGCGGCTTTGCGTCACGACACAACAGGCTGCGCGCGGATGGCAAACGTTCGGTTGCAAAAATTGCTGCTTTGTCATGCAAATGTCAGCTTTGCCGCTATCCCATGCCCAAAAGATTGGCGGAACGCCATTTTGCATATCATCCAATCCTACTGTTTTTACGATAAACATTCACCATTCCACATTTTTTCACGGATATTTTGCAGGCTTTTCTTTCAAAAACACATTAACATGCAATATAGTTTTCATTAACTTCGCTACACAAACCAGGTATAATCCGTGAAAGTCATTGAACGCATTCAGGAAACCGCAGAAAGCCTCACCCCGGCGGAGAAACGCCTGGTAGAGGTGATTTGCAGTGATCCGCAAGCGGCGGCGCTGGGTACGGCGGCGGGCATCGCCCGCGCCGTGGAGGTGCATGAGGCCACGGTGTCGCGTCTGGTGCGCAAGCTGGGTTTTGACAGTTACGCGGGCTTTCGCCACGCGATGCAGTCGGAATTCATCCCCACCCAGGAACCGGCGGTGCGCCTCGACAACGCGCTCGCGCGCGAGGGCAATGCGTCATGGCTGCACATGCTGGTCGAACAGGAGCGGGCGGCGTTGCGTCATGTCGAGGATGTGGCGGATGCGGCGCAGATCGAGGCGGTGGCGCAGGAATTGATGTGTGCCAAGCGTCTCTTTTTCTTTGCCCGGGGCAATGCGGAGGTGTTGGCGCTGTTGATGGACAAGCGCTTTCGCCGCTTTGGCAAGGATAGCCGGCAGTTGTCCGGTGAACGCCGCGAGTTGGCCGAGCAGGCATTGGGCATTGGCGTCGGGGACGTGGTGGTGGCATTCGCCTTCCGCCGCCAACCGGCCGTGTATGCGCCTTTGCTGGAAACGGTGCGCGAAGCGGGCGCGCGGATGGTCGCCATTGCCGGTGCCGTCGGCCCCCTGCTCTCGCCCGCGCCGGATGTACTCATCAGCGTGCCGCGCAGCGGGCATCGCGATGCTTTCCAGACCCTCACGGTGCCGATGGCCATTTGCAACGCCATCATTCTCGCCGCCGCCGGGCAGGACAAGCGCCGCGCCCTGCCGCCACTGGAACGCCTCGGCACGCTGATCCGCCGTTTTGAATCATGATCAAAGCTATTCATATATAAAGGAACAAGATGTTTATCCGCAAAACGCTCAAGACTTTCCTCTCGCTCTCCCTACTGCTGGCGCTGGGCGCAAAGGCACAGCAGGCCTCGCCGCTCGACGCCATGCTGCCCAACGATCTGCTGGCGAAAGCACGCGCAGAGGGCAAAGTCACGGTGTATTCGCTCACCAAACGCATCAGCAAAGTGGAAGAAGCCTTTGAAGCGGCCTATCCCGGCATTGATCTTGAAGGCATTTACCTGTCTTCCGACAAACAGATTGCGCAACTCAAGGCCGATGCCCAGGCGGGCAGGAAAGGCGTGGACGTCATCTACATTTCCGATGCCGCCCAGGCCATCAACGAACTGGTCGATACCGGCCTCGTCGAGCGCTACATTCCGCCGCGCGTCGCGAGCCGCCTCGACGAAAGCAGCAAAACGCCGCTGCTCGCCCAGCGCCTTTCTACCAAAGTCCTGATGTACAACGAAGAAGCGCACCCGTTGCTGTCGCCGATTGACAACATCTGGGAGCTGACCCTGCCGCAATGGCGTGGCAAGGTCTACATGGTCGACCCGCTGAAACGCAGCGATTACATGGACTTGCTCACCGAATACGTCATCCGTGCCGACGTCATGGAATCGGCCTACCTCGCCCAGTTCCGCAAAAAACTCGACCTCGGCACAGCGAAAAACGCGGGCGAGCGCTTCATCATGGACCTCTACGCCAACGGCCTCGTCCTCGTCGATTCCACCGACGAAGTCAACAACGCCGTCGGCAAACTCGGGCAAATCGACCCGCCCGTCGGCTTCACCAGCTATTCCGACCGCCGCGACAACGCCAAAGAAGGCTGGGCGCTGCAAGTCTCGAACGCCACCACCCCCTCCGCCGGCATCTCCTTCCCCGCCGTACTCGCCATCGTCAAAGACACCCCGCACCCCGCCGCCGCGCGGCTGTTCATCGACTTCGTCATGGGCGACGAAACGCAAACCGGCGGCGCGGCCTACGCCCCCTTCTACGTCGCGGGCGACTACGCCACCCGTACCGACATCGTCACCCACCCCGACGCCATGCCCCTGCCCAATCTCGGCGCGTGGCGCACCGACCCGGCCACCACCGCCAAAACCCGTGGCCGCGTCGAAGCGCTCATCCGCGAATTGCAGCAAGGACGCTGACCTTTTTCTCAACCGCTACAAGGAGTAAGCATGAACCCACGCATCATCCGCACCGCCCTCATCGCGGCATTCGCCAGCGGCATCGCCGCCACACACGCGGAAAACCTCGACGGCCTCATGCCCGACGCCCTGCTCGACCAGGCGAAAAAAGAAGGCAAAGTAACAGTCTATTCCTTCACCAGCCGCATCGCCAAAGTCGAAAAAGCCTTTGAAGCCGCCTACCCCGGCATCGATTTGCAGCCCTACGACATCTCCTCCGTCGAGCAAATCAGCCGCCTCAAGGCCGAACACAAAGCAGGCGCGATCAACGCCGACGTCGTCTACATCGCCGATGCGCCCGTCGTTCTTGCCGACCTCCTTGCCCCCGGCATCATCGAAGCCTACATCCCGCCGCGCGTCGCCGACCGCCTCGCCGAAGGCGACAAAACCCCGCTCCTCGCCCAGCGTCTCTCCACCAAAGTGCTGATGTACAACGAAGAAGCGCATCCCAACGGCTCACCCATTGCCAACCTCTGGCAACTCACCACCCCGGAATGGAAAGGCCGCGTCATCATGGTCGACCCGCTGCAACGCGGTGACTACCTCGACCTCATGACAGAAATCGTCCTCCAGTCCGACGCCATGGCCGCCGCCTACAAAGCGCAATTTGGCAAAGACATCGACCTCGGCGACGCCGCCAACGCTGGCGAACGCTTCATTGCCGACCTCTTCGGGAACGACCTCATCCTCGTCAAATCCACCGACGACGTCAACAAAGCCGTCGGCAAAAAAGGCCAGAAAAACCCGCCGGTAGGATTTACCAGCTACTCCGACCGCCGCGACAACGCAGAAGAAGGCTGGGCGCTGCAAGTCTCCAAAGGCACGCAACCCGCCATCGGCATCACCTTCCCCTCCATCCTCGCCCTCGCCAAAGGCGCGCAACACCCGGCGGCGGCACGCCTAGTCATCGACTTCCTCATGGGCGACGACAGCGACACCGGCGGCGCAGGCTTCAAACCCTTCTACGTCGCGGGCGACTACGCCACCCGCACCGACATCAAGCCGCACCCCGACGCCGTCCCCCTTGCCGAACTGGGCGCCTGGCGCGTCAACACGGAAAAAACCGCTGCCGCGCGCAAAGCCGTCGGCGACTTTATCCTCACCTTACAATAAGCGTTTTTTCTCATCAAAAAGCGCTTGAATAGTGATTTTTTACCAAGACGAAGCGCTTGTCGCGGTAAAAAAACACTATAAAAACCGACTCCACGACAAGGAGAAAGAGGGAACTCGGCGTCTGCCCCTGAGGTGATGCAGACCGGCAGACGCCATTTTTTTCACTCCCTGTCACGGGAAACCCGTTTAAAAACCGCCACCCAGGGCAATCCCCGCATTGCCCCGGAGGGCTTTTTGCCCGAAAAACCGAGGGGTAGGCTGGGTTAGGCGTTAGCCGTAACCCAGCAAAACCCCGAAATATCTGCGTAACGCACCGAACTAAAGCCCCTCCCCCCACGAGGGAGGGGTTGGGGGAGAGGGGCGATAAAACCCTCTCAGCAACAAGTACATAAACCGAAACAACTGGGTTTTTCTATGAAATAACGAACCTCTACCCTCCCCCGCTTGCGGGGGAGGGAGCTTATCGAGAAGCAAATATATATCAGCAACCTACATTCCCCCACAAGGAGACCCCGCATGGTAAACGTCATCACGGAAAAACTGACCGGGCGCTGCGCCATCCCCTCCGGCATCCTGCTCAAAGCCACGATGCTGCTGATCCTCGTGCTGCTCATCGCCCTCCCCCTGTTGCAGGCGGTCAGCGTCACCTTCCAGCATGACGGCGGCGCGGCGTGGGCGGATGTCCTCAGCGGCAAACTCTCGCGCAACCTCTTCTACCGCCCCCTCGGCAACACCCTCACCCTCGGCTTCGGCGTCGCCGCCGGCTGCGTCCTCCTTGGCGGATTTCTCGCCTGGCTCGTGGTGATGACCGACGTCCCCTTTCGCCGCACCATCGGTCTCATGGCCACCCTGCCCTTCATGATCCCGAGCTTTGCCAATGCCTTGGCATGGCAAACCCTCTTCCGCAACGACCGCGTCGGCGGCGAAGCCGGATTCCTCCAGGGCTTGGGGCTGGATGTCCCCGACTTCCTCGCCTGGGGCATCACCCCCACCCTCATCGTCCTCATCCTCCACTATTTTTCCCTGGCCTTCACCATCATTGCCGCAGCACTTGCCACCGTCAACGCCGACCTCGTCGAAGCCGCGCAAATCGCGGGCGCACGCGGCTGGAAACTCCTCTCCGGCATCATCCTCCCCGTCGTCACCCCCGCCCTCTTTGCCGCCGGCTCGCTGTGCTTTGCCGGCGCCGTCTCCAACTTCGCCGCGCCCGCACTGCTCGGCCTCCCGGTACGCATGCAAACCCTCTCCACCCGCCTCTACGGCATGATGCAAGTGGGGCAAACCGAACGCGGCTACGTCATCGCCATCCTCCTTGTCGTCATCTCCGCCTTCTTCCTCTGGCTCGGCAACCGCGTCATCTCCGGCCGCCGCTCCTACGCCACCATGACCGGCAAAGGCGGGCGCATGCGCCGCTTCCAGCTCGGCCGTGCGCGCTGGCCGTTGTGGACACTCGCCATCGCCATCCTCCTCGCCGCCACCGTCATCCCCGTGCTGATCCTCATCGCCTCCAGCTTCGCCCCCTCCTCCAGCGCCCTCTTCTCCAACTGGACACTGCACTACTGGCGTGGCGAATCCCTTGCCAGCATCGCCCAGGGCACCCCCGGCATCATCCACAACCCCGACATCCTCCGCGCCACCCTCATCACCGTCGGCCTCGGCATGGCCGTCGCCGCGAGCGGCCTCGTCCTCGGCCTCTTCACCGCCTACACCACCACCCGCTACCGCGACCACTGGATCAGCGCCACCCTCACCCAAATCGCCAACCTCCCCCTCCTCGTCCCCGGCATCGCCTTCGGTGCCGCCTACATCGCGCTCCTCGGCGCACCCATCGGCCCCATCCCCGCCCTCTACGGCACCTTCACCCTCCTCGTCATCGCCGCCACCGCCTACCTCCTCCCCTTCTCCGTACAAACCGCGCGCGCCGTCATCCAGCAAATCAGCGCCGAACTCGAAGAAAGCGCGAGACTCACCGGCGCAGGCTTCCTGCAACGCACCCTCGCTATCTTCGTCCCCCTCTCCGTGCGCGGCCTCGCCGCAGGCGCCCTCCTCATCTTCGTGAAAATCATCCGCGATTTGTCGCTGGTCGTCCTCCTCTTCACCCCCACCATGCCGCTATTGTCCGTCGTCGCCTACCGCTACGCCTCCGAAGGCTTCGCCCAATACGCCAACGCCATCACCGTCGTCATCCTCGTCATCTCCATCGCCATGACCCTCATCGCCAACCGCATCCAGGCCAAAACCCAACCCTGGCTGAAATAAAGGACACCCCATGATCGACATCCAGCACCTAAGCAAACATTTCGCCAACGCCAAAGACCCCGCCGTCAACGACATCAGCCTCACCGTCCCCGACGGTGCCTTCCTCGTCCTCCTTGGCCCCTCCGGCTGCGGCAAAACCACCCTGCTCAGAATGCTCGCAGGCCTCGAAATGCCCACGCAAGGCGAAATCATCTTCGACGGCCGCACCGTCGCCGACGGCGCGCGCCAATGGAGCGCCGCCCCCGCCGAACGCAACAGCGGCCTCGTCTTCCAATCCTACGCCCTCTGGCCACACATGACCGTGCGCGGCAACATCGAATGGCCACTCAAAATCATCCACATGAACAAAACCAACCGCCGCCGCCGCGCCGACGAAGTCATGCAACTCCTGGGCATCGGCCATCTTGCCGAACGCTACCCCAACGAAATCTCCGGCGGCCAGCAACAACGCGTCGCCATCGCCCGCACCATCGCCCCGCGCCCCGGCATCCTCCTCTTCGACGAACCGCTCTCCAACCTCGACGCCAAACTCCGCGTCGAAATGCGCGTCGAACTCAAACGCCTGCACAACGCCATCGGCGCCACCTCCGTCTACGTCACCCACGACCAAATCGAAGCCATGACCATGGCCAGCCACGTCGCCGTCATCAACCACGGCAAAATCGAACAATTCGGCACCCCGCAGGAACTCGTGGAAACCCCCGCCACCGCCTTCGTCGCCACCTTCGTCGGCACCCCGCCCAACAACCTCATCCCCGCCGCCCGCATAGACAACGCCCCCGAAAACGCCGCCCACGCCATGTACCCCGCCGAAACCCTCAGCATCAAAAGCGAAAGCGGCGAACGCACCCTCGCCCTCGAACTCGTCGAAAGCAGCAGCATCGCCGGGCGCACCATGCTCACCGCCAGCAACGGCGAACTGCGCTTAACCGCCATCATCGACGGCAAAACCGACACCCGCCCCGGCGACCCCATCCACATCCAACTCCCCGCACAACCCGCCTGCTGGTTCGACCCCAACGGCCAACGCCTCTGACCCCGTAGCCCCGTAGGGTGGGTGTCAACCCACCAAAAAGCCCCTCTCCCGAACGCGGGAGAGGGGTTGGGGTGAGGGGAAAAATCGCGCAGCGATTGTACGTCAGCCACTTTGTGGCCGACATCAAACCAACATCGAATATCAATGCCCAAACGACGATTCCCACGAAACCAAGGACGCAACCAATGACAACCACCCTCGCTACGAAGTGCGCCAAGCCCCCTGGGCGCAGCCGCAGGCGCGGGGCTTTTTTGGCGGGGATACGGGCTTGGGTGTTTGAGCGCAGCGAGTTTACAAGCCCGCCGCCAAAAGCCCCGCGACAAGGAAAAACTGCGCCC
>JAUNKJ010000034.1 GCA_030532785.1 Cardiobacteriaceae bacterium | reverse complement strand
AGCTCTTCGACTGGAACAGCTCGCGTAAGCGAGAGTCCCGCAAGCGGGAGAGGGGGCTGTTTCTACTGAATATTTCGGAATTTACGTTCTTATAACACGCTGCTGTTTTTTAGCCAGCATACTTTTCAGGACACCACCCAAAATTCTTGATGTTTTTCGTGAATAACGGGTTTGCTCCCCCGCCTTTTCGTCAAAAGCCTTGGCAGCCAAATGCAAAAAAAATCGGGCAAAAGCCCGATTCGATTCGGTTTATTTGACGATTTTCAGATGCGAGGGTTTGCGCTTGTCGGTTTTGTCGGCGCTTTTTTCACCGCTATCGTCTGCGTTTGCGCCGGGTTCGGCGGGCGTATCCGGCAGGGCTTCCAGCGGCAGGGAAAGGCCTTGCTGGAAGTCGCGGTCATAGATGGCGACGATGGCGGCAACCGCCACAAAGACATGATGCGACTGCCCGGCAAAGCGCGCGTGAAATTCGACGAATTCGTCATGAATCACCAGCGCTTGCGTGGCTGTCGGCGAAATATTGAGGGTAAGATGCTCATCCGCGAGGAGATGCGCCGGCACGCCGCTCACATGCCCTTTGGCAGCGGGGTCTGCAATCACAATGTGGGGAACCAGCTGGTTGTCCACCATCCATTGATACATCGCCCGCAGCAAATAGGGCTTTTGCGAAGTGAGGCTCTCCATCCCGTTCTTCATGTCAGGACGCGGCGCGCAGCGCTTTTTCCGCAGGAGTCAGCGATTTGCGGAAGTATTCGCTGGCAAACTGGGTTTGCATGTATTTTTCCAGCGCCGCCGCCCCTTTCGGCAATTCGATGCCGAGGGATTCAAAGCGCCAGAGGATGGGCAGCAGGCAGCAGTCGAGCAGACTCAGTTCGTTGCCCATCACATATTGCCGCCCTTTGAAGAGGGGCAGCATGTGCAGCACGCTGTCGCGGATTTCCGTGATCGCCGCTTTCTTTTTCGCCGCCGCGAGTTTTTCCTGCTCGATCAGCTCCAGCGCGTTGTAGCAGCGCGATTCCAGCTCGAAGCAGAAGAGACGGATCATCGCGCGCTGGTTGGCCTCGATCGGCATCAGCGCCGGGTGCGGGAAGCGCTCGTCGAGATATTCGCCGATGACGCGCTCGTTGATCAGCACCATGTCCTTGTCGATCAGGGTGGGCAAGCGCCCGGTGGGGTTGATTTCCAGCAGCTCCGCCGGCATCGCCTGCGGGTCGACGTATTCAAAGTCGATTTCCAGATCTTTGGCATGGCAAATCAGCCGGATGCGGTGACTTGCCGCATGCTGCGAACCCCCGATCAGAAGCAGTCCGCCACGTTTTTGATTCAGAATACTCATAGATTAATGAACGTCTCGCCAATATTCGCGTTTGAGGAAATAGAAAAGCATGGTGAGCACGGCGATGAAGGCCAGTACCCACGGCCCCATGCGCATGCGCACCAGTGCGGAGGGATCCGACACATAGGTGAGGAAGTTGGTGATGTCGGTGACAGTCTGGTTGTATTGCGCGGCCGATTCCGTACCCTTCTGCACCAGTTCGAAACCGGTCAGCACATCAACCTCGTTGCAGCTTTCCTTGCCATCCACGGTTTCGCAGTGCTTTTCCTTTTGGTAAACGGGCTTTTGCAGACCCTGCCGCATCCACAGCGGATTGGGCATGCTGGCACCGGGGAAGACAGCGTTATTGAAGCCGAGCGGACGGCTGTCATCCACATAGAAACCGCGCAGGTAGTTGTAGATGTAGTCGCTGCCCTTGGCGCGCGCAGTGAGCGAGAGATCGGGCGCGGCCGCGCCAAACCATTTGCCCGCGTCGGTTTTGTCCATGGCGTTGTGCATCTGCTCCACGGCTTTCGCGCCGGTGAAGATCAGGTTTTCCGCGCCGATCTCGGGGATGATGCCCAAATCCTTGAAGGTGCGGTTGTAACGCTGGAATTCCAGGGAGTGGCAACCCGCGCAGTAGTTGACGAAAAGTTTCGCGCCGCGCTGCATGGATTCCTTGTCCCTGAGATTGGCGGAAAAATCGTCGTGCGGGTAGCCGCTGCCACCGGCGGCGTACGCGGTGAATGTGCTGCAAGCCAGCACGGCCGTCATGATGCTAAGCAGTATTTTTTTCATTTTTTCACCCGGGTCGGCACTGGTTTGGTTTTATCGATCTTGCTGTAAAACGGCATCAACAGGAAGAAGGCGAAATACACCACGCTCATCACCTGCGCCCAGAAGGTTACCGCTGCCGTCGGCGCTTTGGTACCGAGTACGGTGAGCACCATGAAGGCCACGGTAAAGAGTGCCAGGGCGATTTTGAAGATTGGCCCCTTGTAGCGGATGGATTTCACCGGCGAGCGATCCAGCCACGGCAGGATGAAGATCATCGCCACCGCGCCAAACATGGCGATGACGCCCCAGAGCTTGGCGGGTACGCCGAACCAGTCCCACACCATCGCGCGCAGGATGGAATAGAACGCGCCGAAGTACCACACCGGCGCGATGTGCGCGGGGGTGACTTGCGGGTTGGCCGGTTCAAAGTTGGCGTATTCGAGGAAATAGCCGCCGAAGGCCGGCATGTAGAAGATGATCAGCGCAAAGATGAAGCAGAATGCGCCCACGCCGACCAAATCCTTCACCGTGTAATAGGGATGGAAAGGAATGCCGTCGAGCGGTACGCCGCGCTCGTCAAGATGTTCCTTGATTTCGATGCCGTCCGGGTTGTTGGAGCCGACTTCGTGCAGCGCGATGATATGCGCGGCAACGAGCATCACGAGCACCAGCGGCAGGAGGATGACGTGCAGCGAGAAGAAGCGGTTGAGGGTTGCGTCGGAAATGTAGAAGTCGCCCTGGATAAAGGTCACCAGCGCATCGCCGACCAGCGGAATGGCGCTGAAGAGCGAGATGATGACTTTCGCGCCCCAAAGGGAAGTTTGCCCCCACGGCAGGAGATAGCCCATGAAGGCTTCCGCCATGAGACAGAGGAAAATCAGCGCGCCAAAGAGCCATACCAGTTCGCGCGGCTTGCGGTAGGAGCCGTAGAGGAGACCACGGAACATGTGCAAATACACGCAGATAAAGAAGAAGGACGCACCGGTCGAGTGCATGGTGCGGATCAGCCAGCCGTAATCGACATCGCGCATGATGTATTCGACGCTGGCAAAGGCTTCGGCCGCGCTCGGCTTGTAGAACATCGCAAGCCATACGCCGGTCAAAATCTGGTTGACGAGTACCAGCAGTGCCAGCGAGCCGAAGTAGTACCAGAAATTGAAATTTTTCGGGGCGTAATAACGCGCGAGATGGTCGTTCCAGAGGACGGTAAGCGGAAAACGGTCATCTACCCAGCCGAGGAAGCCGGTGGTCTTGTACGGATTAGCCATTGGAACCTCCCTCGCTGTCATCGCCTACCAGAACCAGATTGTCATTGATGAATTTGTACGGCGGCACGACAAGATTCGTCGGCGCGGGCACGCCCTTGTAGACGCGGCCGGCGTAATCGAATTTCGAGCCGTGGCACGGGCAGAAAAAGCCGCCGAGCCAGGCGGCATCGCCACGGTCGCTGCGTCCCTGCTCTTTCGATTCGAGCTTGGGTGCACAACCCAAGTGTGTGCAGATGCCGAGCATCACCACTACATCGTCGCGACGCGCGCGTGCCGCGTTTTTCGCGTATTCGGGCTGGATGGATTCGGCGGAATCGGGATCGCGCAGCTGGCCATCGAGCTGCGCCAGGGTTTCCACCATTTCCGGCGTTCTTTTCAGGATATAGACGACATTGCCCTGCCACAGCGTGGTTTGCAGCGCACCGGGTTCCAGCTTGCTGATATCCACCTCAACCGGCGCACCAATCGCCTTGGCACGCTCGCTCGGCAGCCACGAAGCCAGAAACGGCACGGCGACAAAGCCCGCGCCCACTGCGGTTGCAGCCGTGGAAGCGGCGACGAGCATTTTCCGCCGCCCCGGATTTTCCGGCTGCATGCCCGGCCTGAATGCCGGTTTCAGGGTTGATACATTGCTACTCATGTGTGATGTTCTCCGCGCATCGATTTATCGCTATCAATACGGCGACATTGCCAAACGGTATTATAGTCGTCGCCGCGATTATTAATCAATTTTTATCATTTATGATGATGTCTCAAAAGGGATTGTCTTCGTCAAACCATGTTACCGACAGGGAAAATTCCCTGACGAGACGTTCACCCAGGGCGCGAACACCCGCCCTTTCCGTGGCGTGATGGCCGCAGACGAGATAGGCGCAACCGGTTTCCCGCGCTTCATGAAAGGTGCGCTCGGCATATTCGCCGCTGCAAAACGCCTCCGCCCCTTCCTGGGCGGCGAGCTGCAACAAATCCTGCGCCGCGCCGCTGCACCAGGCGATGCGCGTGATAGGCTTTTCCTCTCCCACCGCGCGGCAGGGAAAGGCGAGCGCATCGCTCAATCTGCGCTGCAACTCGGAAAGCGGCAGCGCTTCTGCCAGTTCGCCGTGCCACAGCAGCTTCTCCGCCGCCGATTGCCACACGCGGGCAAAGGGCAAATGGCGGGCAAACAGCGCGTTGTTGCCCAGTTCCGCGTGCTGGTCGAGCGGTAAATGGTAGGCGAGAAGATTGATGTCATGCCCGAGCAACGCCGCCAAGCGCCGCTTTTTCATGCCGGTGACGGCCGCATCTTCACCCTTCCAGAAATAGCCGTGATGCACGAGGAGCGCATCGGCGCCGCTCTCAATGGCAAAATTAATCGCCGCCTGCGAAGCGGTCACAGCGGTGACGATCTTGCCGATCTCCGCGCGCCCTTCCACTTGCAGGCCGTTCACCGTGTAATCGCGGAAGGTACTGGCGGCGAGAAAGGCGTCGAGCCACGCCAGCAATTCATCACGTTTCATCACAATGCCTCCCTGAGCGCGGCGAGCATCCGCGCGTTTTCTGCCGCGTTGCTCACGGTGAGGCGCAGGCAGTTGGCGAGCAGGGGATGGGCGCCGTCGAGATTCTTGATCCACACTCCCGCGTCGCGCATCCGTGCCGTTGTCCCTTTGCCATCCGGCACGCGCACGGTGAGGAAATTCGCCTGCGAGGGATAGACTTGCACACCGTCAAGCGCCGCCAATGCCTCCGCCAGCGCTTCGCGTTCACGCACAATCATCCGCGCCTGCGCTTCCAGCGCCGCGTGATGCTCCAGGGCAAAGGCGACGCTCGCCTGGGTCAGCACATTGACGTTGTACGGCGGGCGCACCTTGTCGAACTCCGCCATCCATTGCTCGTTGCCGAAAAGATAGCCAAAGCGCAGCCCGGCAAAGCCGGTTTTTGACAACGTCCGCATCACCACCACATGCGCATAAGCACTTGCGAGATGCGCGAGGCTACCGTTGCCGTAGGCGAGATAGGCTTCATCGAGTACGACCACGCCGGGCGCGGCTTCGATGATGGCGCGCGCGTCGGCCTCAACAAGCGCATTGCCGGTGGGGTTGTTGGGGCTCGCGAGGAAAACCAGCGCCGGTTGGTGCTGTTCGATGGCATCGAGCATCGCCTCGACATCGAGGGAGAAATCCGCGCGCAAATCGACGCCGACAAAGGGCAAGCCCAAAATTTTCGCGACGATTTCATACATCACGAAGCTCGGCGCAGGCGCAAGAATGGCGTGCCCCTCGCCCGCCACGGTCATCGCCATGATCTGGATGAATTCATCGGAGCCGTTGCCAAACATCAGCGGCAACGCCGGGTCGATCGCGAACCCTTCGCGCAATTGCGCCTGCAATGCGGCGTTGCGCGCCAGCGGATAGCGGTTCATGGCGACCTTGTCCAGCGCCTGCAACCACAGCGGGCGCAAGGTGGCGGGCAAATCGGCAGGTGATTCCATCGCGTCCAGTTTCAGCGCCCCCGGCGGCAATTCCGCCACCGGATAGGCGTGCATGGCGCGGATGTCCGCGCGTACCCAGCGTTCGATGCGTTTCATGCTTCCCCCCGCAAACGTGCCGAAAGCGCGTGCGCCGAGAGTCCTTCGCCATCGGCCAGATGCGCGGCGACGGGGGCAAGCGCCTGTGCCGTTGCCGGGGTCAGCGCCAGCAGCGAGGTGCGCTTCTGGAAATCGTAGACGCCGAGTGGCGAGGCAAAGCGTGCGGTGCGCGAAGTTGGCAGCACATGGTTGGTACCGGCGCAATAATCGCCGAAAACTTCGTTGGAATGGTTGCCGATGAAAATCGCCCCGGCGTGGCGCACGCGCGGATAGAGGTTTTCCGCATTGACGAGCAGCAATTCCAGATGTTCCGGGGCGATGTGGTTGATGACGGCAAGCGCGGCATCGTCATCTTCAACGACAATGATCGCGCCACGCCCGCGCAGCGAGGCCTCGATCACGGCGCGGCGCGGCTGCGCGGGCAGCATCTCCGCCACCGTCTGTTGCACCTTGTCTGCCAGCGCCTTTGATGCCGTCACCAATATCGACTGCGCCATTTCGTCATGCTCGGCCTGGGCGAAAAGGTCAGCGGCAATCCAGCGCGGATCGGTGTGATCATCCGCCCACACCACCACTTCCGACGGACCGGCAATCATGTCGATGCCGACCGTGCCGAACACCGCGCGCTTCGCTTCCGCGACGTACTGGTTGCCGGGGCCGGTAATCTTGTCCACCGCGCGGATGCTTTGCGTGCCGTAGGCGAGCGCCGCCACCGCCTGCGCCCCGCCCATCATCCAGATTTCATCCACCCCGCAGAGATGCGCGGCGGCGAGTACCAAGGGATTCACTTCACCATCGGGACACGGCACTGCCATCACGATTTCCGCCACCCCCGCCACTTTCGCCGGAATCGCGTTCATCAACACGGAGGACGGATACGCGGCCTTGCCACCCGGCACATAAAGCCCGACGCGATCAAGCGCCGTGACCTGTTGCCCCAGCCACGAGCCGTCCGCTGCCGTCATCTTCCAATTATCGAGTTTCTGGCGTTCGGCATAGGCGGCGATGCGCTCATGCGCGACTTGCAGGGCGTCGCGCGTGGTGTCGTCCAGCGCCTGCCACGCGGCGGCGCAACGCGCGGGATCAATGCGCAATTCGGCAACGCTCGCCGCGTGCAAACGGTCAAAACGCGCGCTGTATTCGAGGAGCGCGGTATCGCCACGCGTGCGCACATCGGCAAGCATCGCGGCGACACTGGCGCGCACGTCTTCGGCATGGCTTTGCCCGACATCGAGCAGCGCCGCCAGTTGCGCGGGAAAGGCAGCATCGGCAGCAAAAAGCACTGGCAACATATCAAACTCCAAAAAATGGTATTTTATAGTGATTTTTTACCGCGACAAGCGCTTCATGATGGTAAAAAATAACTATTTTTGATGTTTTTATGATAAAAATCAACTATCGCGCACTGCCTGTTCCAGGGCGCGGATCAGCGGCAGGAGCAGCGGCGCTTTCAGTTTGTAGGCAGCCTGGTTGACGATGAGGCGCGCGCTGATTTGCCGCACTTCTTCCACGGCAATCAGGCCGTTGGCCTTCAAAGTGTTGCCGGTATCGACGAGATCGATGATGCAGTCGGCAAGCCCCACCAGCGGCGCGAGTTCCATCGAGCCGTAGAGCTTGATGATATTGGCCTGCCGCCCTTGCGCGGCGAAATGGGCGCGCGCCGATTGCACATATTTGCTCGCCACACGAATGTGCTGCGC
Organism: Cardiobacteriaceae bacterium; assembly: GCA_030532785.1. Lineage (GTDB taxonomy): Bacteria > Pseudomonadota > Gammaproteobacteria > Cardiobacteriales > Cardiobacteriaceae > JAUMXB01. The sequence continues at coordinate 8,629 of JAUNKJ010000034.1, read as the reverse complement.
GGGCAAGGGCGGCGCATCGGCGCGCACCGCAACCATCAGGCGGCAACGCGCGATGTGCAAATCAACGAGTTCGCAGATGTTCTGGCAGGCCGCCTCAAGCAGCACGTCCTTGCCCGCTACGCCGAGATCGGCGGCACCGAATTCGACGTAGGTCGGCACATCCGAGGGACGCACGGCGAGGAGGCGCACATCGGCACGGTTGGTCGCGAAAATCAGCTTGCGGCTGTCGTCGATGTCATCGGCGGGGACAATGCCCGCCTCTGCGAGCAACGGCAGCGTATCCTTGAGGATGCGCCCCTTGGACAGCGCGAGGGTAATGCCGTCAAACGCGGGCAGTGAGGCGTTCAATCTTCGCTCCGACAGCACCCAGTTTTTTCTCGATGGCGTCATAGCCGCGATCCAGATGATAGATGCGGTCAATCACGCTCTCGCCCTCGGCGGCAAGCGCGGCAATCACGAGGCAGGCGGAGGCGCGCAAATCGGTAGCCATCACCGGCGCGCCGGAAAGTTTTTCCACGCCGCGAATGGTCGCGGTATGCCCTTCGATGAAAATGTCCGCGCCCATCCGCGCCAATTCCGGCACATGCATGAAACGGTTCTCGAAAATGGTCTCGACTACGGTGGAGGTGCCTTCCGCAATGCAGTTCAGCGCCATCAGCTGCGCCTGCATATCGGTGGGGAACGCGGGGAACGGCGCGGTGCGGAAGCCCACGGCTTTCAGGCGACGGTTGCGCGCGTCAATGCCGATATGGTTGTCGCCGCGTTCAATGGAAGCGCCCATCGCCTCCAGTTTTTCCAAAACGGCTTCAAGGAGTTCGGGGCGGGTTTCGCGGGTAATGAGACGCCCGCCGGTAGCGGCAGCGGCAATGAGATGGGTGCCGGTTTCGATGCGGTCGGGCAGCGTCGCGTAATGCGTACCGTGCAATTGATCCACCCCGTCAATCACCAGCGTGGACGTACCGATGCCGCTGATTTTTGCGCCCATTTGCACGAGACAATGGGCAAGGTCCGTCACCTCCGGCTCGCGCGCCGCGTTTTCCAGCACGGTTTGCCCTGCGGCCAGCGTCGCCGCCATCAGCAGGTTTTCCGTCCCTGTCACCGTCACCACATCCATCACGATATGCGCGCCCTTGAGGCGGCTGGCCTTGGCGTGGATATAGCCGTCTTCAATCACGATTTCCGCGCCCATCGCCTCCAGCCCCTTGATGTGCTGATCCACCGGACGCGCGCCAATCGCGCAACCGCCGGGCAGCGACACCTTGGCCTCGCCGAAACGCGCGAGCAACGGCCCGAGCACGAGAATGCTCGCGCGCATGGTGCGCACCAATTCATAAGACGCCACCGGATTGGTCACCGTCGTCGCATCGAAACACACCGTATTGCTGTCGGTAAAGCCGCCGGGCACGCCCATATCATTGATCAGACTGATCAAAGTATTGACATCGCGCAGACGTGGCACATTGGCAATGCAAGTCTCGCCCGCCGCCAGCAGCACCGACGCCAGAATCGGCAACACCGCATTCTTCGCGCCACTGATCACCACTTCGCCTTCCAGCGCCACACCGCCGGTAATTTTCAGTTTTTCCATTATTTTTCCAAAACTTCAGTTTTAAGGGCAAGCGCATGCACTTCATTGGCGCCCAATTCGTCCCTGAGCGCATTCATCACCATGCGGTGCTGCTCCAGACGCGATTTGCCGGCAAAAGCGGGCGAACGCACATGGGCGTCATAATGCACCCCGTCGAACGAGGAGAGAGACACCTCCGCCTCGCCCAACGCGGCGATAATTTTCTGTTTGATAAGGTCTGCTTGCATGTTTTTCCGGCCAATCAAAGAAGCGGCGCATTGTAGCACCGCCTTTTCGTTTAAAAAATAGTGATTTTTTACCACGAAGAAGCGCTTATTATGAGAATTTTTTGCACAACAAGCGCTTTCCAATGAGAAAAAACAACTATTGCTACGCTATCCTCCCGAAACCCTGCCGCAACACATCGCCATGTACGCCCTGCATAACGCTTTTCCAACAGCGTAATACATGGCTTACTGCAAGTGTATAGACATTTGTATGGACAAACTGCTATCGTTGCCGCATGAAAATCAAAGGTTTTGATTGGGATCACGGCAACTGGCCGAAATGTGGCAAACACGGCGTCAGCCGTGAAGAAATCGAACGGCTTTTTTTGGACGGAAAGGCTTTCGTGACACCCGACATCAAGCATTCAACCCAACAGGAATCCCGGCATATCGCGGCAGGAAAAGTTTGTGGCCGTGCGCTGTTTGTCGCATTTGTCATTCGCAACAATCACATCCGCCCCGTCAGCGCCCGTTACATGCACGAAAAAGAGGCTCGCAACTATGAAGCAAGTACCTGAGTTTAAGAACGATGCAGAGATGGAAACCTTTCTGCAACAAGATTTGTCAGACCTCGACTTCAAATCTTTCAAACCCATGCCGTTTGAATTGGAGAAAAAGGAAGCCGTTTTGAACATGCGGCTTCCTGCCGTATTGCTGGATGCGGTACGCAACAAGGCAAAAGCGAAAGGGATTCCCTATGCCCGCTATATCCGCATGGTGTTGGAAGAAGATTTGCAGCGCAAACCGTAACGCCATAATCAATACAAAAATAGTGATTTTTTACCACGAACAAGTGCTTGTTGTGAGAATTTTTCGCACAACAAGCGCTTCCTAATGAGAAAAAACAACTATCCCTTGCCGACCGCCACGTTTCTCCGCACCGCCGCCCGGACATTCAGGCGGATGCGGTAAAGCGAGGTGGTGGCGACGATATAGAGCGTGTCGAAATCCTCGCCGGCGAAGGTGCAGTTGCCGATTTTTTCCGGCACGTGAATCTTGCCAAGCAAGGTGCCGTCCGGGTGGTAGACCTGGATGCTGTCTTCGGAGCTGGTGAAGATATGCCCCTGATCATCCAGACGAAAACCATCCGGCAAGCCCGGTTCGACCACGGCAAAGGTGCGCCCGGTGCCGAGGCTTTTGCCATCCGACGCGACCGGATAGACGCGCAATTCGTGGCGACCATCGGCGTCGTGCGACGCGGAAGTATCGGAAACGTAAAGCAAACGCTCGTCCGGGGAAAAGGCAAGGCCATTGGGGCGGATGCAATCGGTGGCGACCGCAGTCAATTCCCCGCTTTGCGGATCAAAGCGATAGACATGATCTGCGCCGATTTCACTCTCCGCCTTGTAGCCCTCGGCATCGCTCAGGATGCCGTAGCGCGGATCGGAGAACCAAATACTGCCGTCGGATTTGACGACCACATCATTGGGCGAATTCAAGCGCTTGCCCTGATAACGCTCGACGAGAATTTCCGTGTCACCGCCGAACACGGTGCGGCTGATGCAGCGTCTGCCGTGTTCGCAGTTGATGATGCGGCCTTCCAAATCAATGGTATGCCCGTTGCTGAAATAGCTGGGCTTTTGATACTCGTGGAAACCTTTGGCTTCGCTCCAGGCAACGAGGCGGTTGTTGGGAATATCGCTCCAAATGACGAGACCGAGCGCCTCCACCACCACCGGCCCTTCACTCCAGGTCGCGCCGGTGCAGAGTTTTTCCAGCGCGCTGTCCGCGCGCAGCAAAGCGTCGAAACGCGGGTCGAAAGATTCGATGCGGCTCATGGCTGCTCCTTGTGGCTGTCCTGCATGGCCTTGCCCCACAGCATGATGAACACGAAATAGCCCACGCTCAAAAGCGCCAGCCCCCATTTGAACAACGTGCCGTAATCTGCCGGATTGTCAGGCACATAAAGCAAGAGCGACAACGCCACCATCAGCGCCAGCATCAACAGCGCACCGCGGAAAAACGGATGCTTCGAACCACGCGACAAACGCGACACTGCCGGACACAGCGTTGCCAGCTCCGCTTCCGTCTCCGCCTTGCCATACGCCAAATCGTGCAGCTCGGCCGCGCTCTTGTCGCTCTTCGCCGCCTCATTCGGCGCGAGGAAGAGATAGAGGAAGAAACACACAATCCACACCGGCACGAAAATAAAGAACAAATGCAAGGCATTGCTCGCGATCAACACCGCCGCCAGCGCCACGCCCGCACCCCACACAATCCACGCCGCGCGATTGGCACCATCTGCCCGCGCCTCACGCCAGAAAGGCGCAATACCGCGTTTCGGCAGCAAAAAATGCTCCACAGTGATAATCGCACCAACCGGTGCCATCGCAATATTGAAATACGCCATCAAATCCAGCCATTTCAGGAAGATAAACGGCGAACACGCCGCCAGCGTCGTCACCACGCCCAGCGCAACCGTCACCTTCGCAACCGGCACGCCCGGCATCATCGCCTGAAACGCGAGACCTGCGCGATACAAACTCGGCACCGCCGTCGTCAGCGACGAAATCATCACCGCCGCCGTACCGGCCACGCCGAGAATCGGCACCACCACGCCACCAATATCCAGCGCGCCAATCGTCGTTTGCAACATCGCCGCCGTGGTCGCGCCGAGCATCCCCGCCGTCACCCACGCCACGAAATGCCCGCCATAAGCGGCAAACGCGGAAAAATAGCCATAAGACGCCCGCTTGGCAAAACGCAGCGTACTCAAATCACCCATGCCCAAATGCAGCGGCAAATTCAGCCCCCAGGCAAACGCGGCAATATGCCAGACGCTGAACGACGGACTGCCATCCGGCGTTTTCCCCGTCCACACATAATGCGAAAAAAGCTCCGCAAAACCGAGCCCCTGCGCCTTGCCCATCGCCAGCAAATACGGCAACGACGCCGTGCCGCAAATCAGGAAAATCGTCAGCAACCACGGCGCGCACAACTTGGCAAACTGCGACAACCCGCGAAAACCACGCACCGTAATCACAATCGTCAACGCCCCGATCAACAAGGCAATCGCCACAAACAAACCACTCGTCGGATACCAATGCACCTGCTGCGGCGTATTGGTCAAACCACGAATCGCCGACGCGGAAATCGTGATCATCCCGCCGGCAATCACGGCAAAAATAATCCCGTTCACCAAATTATAGAAAAGAATGAAACGCTTGCCCGCAAGCCGCTCCAGATAAAAATACAGCGTCAACCGCGCCCGCGTCGCAATCGGGCTGCACACCAGCGCCCACGACAACACCGCGAGCAAATTGCCCAACACCAGCCCGGTCAACACCGCAGCGGGCGACGCGCCCCAGGCGGCAAACGCCGCACCCACCACAAACTCGCCGCCAGCCACATGCTCGCCGCTATACCCGGCCGCAAAATAACTGCCGCCCAACAACTTGCGCGTCGGCACCCGCGCACGGGCATATTCGCCGTCTTCCGCAATGGCCGTTTGATGCTCTGCCATAGTAATCTCCTTTCTATCGGGTTATTGAACGGAACCGCGCCATCATAAGCCAGCCGCCGAAAAAATGCTTGCAGGAAAACAGACACGAGCAAAAGTTTTTGCAAATATCCCACATGAATGAGAAATTTTCTCAACATAAAGCGCTTATCGTGCAAAAATTTCTCACCAAAAGCGCTTTTTATTGGTAAAAAATTACTATCTCAAATCATTTTATAAAAACACCGCAAGATAGCTGTAGGGACGTAGCCTGCTACGTCCGTGTTTGGAAAGTAAACGTTGCAGGCAACGTCCCTACAATCGCTTCGCGATACCACATGAGCTTACCCCCTCCCACTATTGACCCCTCCGCCATTTCCGGCAAAAATCCGGGCGCACACAACCGCCGGAGCCATCCATGTCCGAACGCCTCTACATCATCGCCGCCAAACGCACCCCGCTCTACCGCCCTGCCCCCGCCTCCGGCCACACCGCGCTCACCCTCGGCATCGCCGCCGCGCGCGCCGCCCTCCTGCAAAGCGGCGCGGAAAGCAGCGACCTCGATGCCGTCATCCTCGGACAATCGCTTCCCGCCGGCCTCGGCATGGGCGTGGCGCGGCAAATGGCGCTCGCTGCCGGCATCCCCGGCGACATCCCCGCATCCAGCGTCAACATGGCTGCCCTCTCCGGCATGAAAGCCCTCATCGACGCCTGCGTACAGATCAAATCCGGCGACGCCGACCTCATCCTCACCATCGCCGCCGATGCCGCGAGCCACAGCGGCTTCCTCCTCCCCGCCATCAGCCAGCGCGGCCACCTCCTCGGCCTCGACCTCCTCCTCCACGACGCCCAGGAAAGCCGCAAATTCCCCCTCTTCCACCACGCCGAACAACTCGCGCGCCGCACCCCCGTGCCGCGCGGCGAGCAGGACGACTTCGCCCGCGCCTCCCTGCAACGCGCCGCCCTTGCCCAGGAAAACGGCCACCACGACAGCGAAACCGTACAACCCGACTCCAGCGACACCCGCGATGCCTTAAGCGAACACGCCACCCCGCTCGCGCAACTGCGCCCCCTCATCGACGGCGGCAGCATCACCGCAGGCAACAGCGCCGCGCTCGCCGACGGTGCCTCCGCCATCCTCATCGCTTCGGAAAACGCGCTGCGCCGCTTCGGCCTCGCGCCGCTCGCGGAAATCAGCGGCTACGGCTTTGGCGGCATTGACCCCGAACGCGGCGCGCTCGGCGCAACGCCTGCCATCGCCCAGGCGCTGGAACGCGGCGATTGCCGCCTCGAACAAATCGACCGCCTCGAAATCGAAGAAACCTTTGCTGCCGAAGTGCTTGCCATCCTCCGCGAACTCGGCGAAGAACACGAAATCCCCGTCGCCGAACTGCTGGCGCGCACCAATCCCGGCGGCGGTGCCATCGCCCTCGGCCATCCGCTCGCCTGCGCCGGACACCGTCTTGTCACCACCCTCACCTACGGCCTTGCCCGCGACAACCACGACCTTGGCCTCGCCGCCCAGGGCAGCGCCGACGGCCTCGGCACCGCCATCTTGCTGCGGCGATTGTAGGTACGGTTAGGCGCGTGGCGCCGTAACCGTACATTTTCAACCCACAAACTTCATAAAAACATCAAAAATAGTCATTTTTTACCACCATTAAGCGCTTACCATGATAAAAAATAATCTTCGAAAGCGCTTCATATGGTGATTTTTTACCACGCACAAAAAAGACGCCCTGTGGCGTCTTTTTCTTTGGCGATGAAAGCAAGCCGTAGACTGGGTTAGGCGTAGCCGTAACCCAGCGCGATGTTTGATGTCTTTGCTGGGTTACGCCCTTTGGGCTAACCCAGCCTACCAACGTGCAAGAATCCAACTGTAGGGTGGGCTTTAGCCCACCATGCGACTGTTCAAATATCTCAACGGTGGGCTAAAGCCCACCCTACCCATTCACAAAAACACCCAAAATAGTCATTTTTTACCACCATAAAGCGCTTATCATGATAAAAAATAATCATATAAAGCGCTTCATATGGTGATTTTTTACCACGCACAAAAAAAAGACGCCCTGCGGCGTCTTTTTCTTGGGCGATGAAAGCGCGTTCAGCGCAAGCGACGAATGCCCACTGCGTCGCGCACTTCGTCGAGCAGCGGACGCGCGTGGCGGCGCGCTTTTTCCGCACCGGCGAGGAGTATTTCCTCGATTTGCGCGGGGTTGGCGGTCAGTTCATGGTAGCGCTCGCGTTTCGGCGCGATTTCTTCGTTGATGCGCTCAAAGAGGATTTGCTTGGCGTCGCCCCAGCCGATGCCTTCGGCGTAGCGCGCGCGCATCGCCGCCACTTCGTCGTCGTTGGCAAAGGCGCGATATATATCGAAAATCGTGGAGTCGTCCGGGTTTTTGGCTTCGCCCGGCGTTTGCGAGTTGGTGACGATTTTCATGATTTGCTTGCGCAGGTTTTTCTCACTGTCGAAGAGTTCGATGATGTTGCCGTAGCTTTTGCTCATTTTGCGGCCGTCAAGGCCGGTGAGCAGTGCCACGTTGTCGTCCACCACCGCTTCCGGCATCACGAAGAGTTCGCGGTAGCGGTGGTTGAAGCGCGCGGCGATGTCGCGTGCCATTTCCAGGTGCTGCACCTGATCGCGCCCGACGGGGACGTGGGTGCCGTTGAACATGAGGATGTCCGCCGCCATCAGCACCGGGTAGGAAAAAAGCCCCATGCTGATGCCGTGATCCGGGTCGGTATTGCCTTCGGCGTTGTTGGCATCGACGGCGGCCTTGTAGGCGTGGGCGCGGTTCATCAGCCCCTTGGCGCAGACGCAGTTCAAAATCCAGGTGAGTTCCGGGATTTCCGGGATGTCGGACTGGCGGTAAAAGGTGACTTGCTCGGGGTCAAGTCCGCAGGCGAGCCAGGTGGCGGCGACGGCGAGGGTGGATTGGTGGATGAGTGCCGGATCGAAGCATTTGATCAGGCCGTGAAAATCGGCGAGGAAGAGGAAGGCGTCGCCGTCGGTGTTTTGCGTGGCGGCGACCGCCGGGCGAATGGCGCCGACGTAATTGCCGAGGTGGGGAATGCCGGTGGTGGTGATGCCGGTGAGGACGCGCTTTTGGGGCATGGGGATTCCTTGGTTGTGCAGCAAAGGCGGCATACTACCGCAATTTGTCTTTGCGCATGATATGCGGATGCGATGAAACTTCGGGCTTTTGGCGGGGATACGACTTGGATTTGTGTAGGTAACCTCAGTTCAGGATAAGAGCGAAGTCATTCCTGAACGATTTTTAAAAATTTTCTATGAAATGACAAACCATTCCCCTCCCCCGCCTGCGGGGGAGGGAC
>JAUNKJ010000033.1 GCA_030532785.1 Cardiobacteriaceae bacterium | reverse complement strand
GGAGCAAAAGCCCCTCCCCCTGTGGGGGAGGGGTTGGGGAGAGGGTAGCAAACAAAACAACTTTTTCGGATTTTAGAGTGGATTCGAGATGTTCGCTTCACCCCTCACCCCTACCCCAATCTCGCTTCGCGAGCTCTGACGAGTCCCGTGGGGAGAGGGGTTGATTCAGAGCATGTTATTGAATTTTGTTTGTACAAGATTAAATCGATAAAAATAGTGATTTTTTACCACTATAAAGCGCTTATCGTGAGAAAATTTTTCACGATAAGCGCTTCATCATGAGAAAATTTACCATTTCATTCTCAAGCGGACATTGCTTCCGCCGCCGCCGTATCCATGCACCACGGGGCGTTGGGAATGCGGCGGCAAGCGGGTATAATGCGCCGTTTCAATTTTTCGGAGTAATGGCATGTTTATCCAGAATGCGTATGCACAACAAGCGGCTGCACCGGCTGGCGGCGGCATGATGTCCCTGGTGATGATGGTGGGGCTTTTCGCCATCATGTGGTTCTTCATGATCGCCCCGCAGCGCAAGCGCATGAAAGAGCATCGCGCGATGGTCGCCGCGCTCAAGAAGGGCGATGAGGTCATGACCGGCGGCGGCATGATGGGGCGCGTGATCGCCCTTGACGAGCAGTTCATCGATCTGGAAATCGCGAAAAACACGATCGTGCGTTTTCACCGTAATTTCGTCACCCAGGTATTGCCCAAGGGTTCACTCAAGGGCGAGCTGGCCGCGCCAGTGGTGCAGGACGCCGCTGATGAGGCGGAAAAATCATCCTGAGGGATGAACGGATGCGACGCCGCCTGTGAGGCGGCGTATTTTGTTGTCGTTTGAGTTAAGGAATGACCATGCCCAAATCCTTTGCAGGCTGGAAATATGCCCTGATTGCCGTGGTGCTGTCAGTCGGCTTCGTGTTGGCTTTGCCGAACTGGTTCGGCAAGAGTCCGGCGGTGCAGATGCAGTTCGCGGAAAGCGTTGGCGAACAGGCGGTGGCGGAAACGCTGGTGCACGAGGTGAACAAGACCCTCGCCGAGGCCGGTTTGGCGGCGACGCGCTGGCAGACCTCGGGACGCGGCGTGAATCTCTATTTTGATGCCACGGATACCCAGTTGCAGGCCAAGGATTTGCTCGCGCGCCGTTATCCCGAAGCGGCGGTGGCGGTGAATCTCCTTTCCAACGCCCCGGCGTGGATGGAAGCGCGCGGTCTAGACCCGATGAATCTTGGCCTCGACCTGCGCGGCGGGGTGTCATTCCTGTTGCAGGTGGACAGCAACGAGCTGTTCGAGCGCAAGAGCACCGAGCTTTTGGATACGACGCTCGCGCAATTGCAGGAAAAGGATTTGCCGCACGCGGGCAGCGAGGCAGCACCGGAAGGCGGAGCCATTTTGTGGTTTGCCGACACTGATGCGCGCGATAACGCGCTGAATGCGCTCGCACCTTTCCTGCCGCCGGAAGTGACCGCGCTCAATGTCGAGAAAGACGGGCAAACCGGCGCGCATTTGAAATACAGCGAGGCGGGCATTGCCCAGTTGAAGCGCCGCGCCGCCGAGCAGAACCGCATCCGCATGGCAGGGCGCGTCAATACCCTGGGGGTGGCGGAGCCTGCGATTCAGGTAGTCGGTGATGACCGCATTCTCATCCAATTGCCGGGCATTCAGGATGTTACCCAGGCGAAAGAATTGCTCGGCTCGACCGCGACCCTGGAATTCTATCTTGTCGATGACCAGGCCGATGTTGCGAAAGCCGTGCGCGACAAACGCGCGCCTTTCGGTTCCAAACTCGCCTATTTTGAAGACGGCACGCCCATCGTCTTGAAGCGCCGCGTGATCATGAGCGGCGACCATATCATCGACGCCAGCGCCGGTTACGGGCAGGACAGCCCCGGCCCGCAAGTAAGCGTGGTACTCGATTCGGCGGGCGGGGCGCAAATGACGCAAATCACCCGCGACAACCTGAAAAAGCCGATGGCGACGATGTATGTGGAATACATTCCCGTCGAGCGCCTGAACGCGCAGGGCGAAGTGGAAACCGTGGTGGAGAAGCGCGAAACCGTGGTCAACTCCGCCACCATCCAGAGCCAGTTCGGCAGCAATTTCCAGATTACCGGGGTTACCCCCATCCAGCGCGCGCAAAAGCTCGCCGCTACCTTGCGCGCGGGGTCGTTGGTCGCGCCCGTCTATATTATTGAAGAGCGCACCATTGGCCCCTCCGCCGGGCAGAAAAACATCGATCAGGGCGTGAATGCCGCGCTGCTCGGCCTCGCTTTCATTGCACTCTTCATGATGGTGTATTACCGCAGGCTCGGCGTTTTCGCCATGGTGGCGCTCGCCGGTAATGGCATCCTCATCGTCGGTTTGATGTCGCTGCTCGGCGCGACGCTGACTTTGCCGGGCATTGCCGGGATTGTATTGACGCTCGGTATGGCGGTGGACGCCAACGTGCTGATTTACGAGCGTATCCGCGAAGAAATGGCCACAGGCCTTGCGGTGCGCGAAGCGGTGCGCGCCGGTTTCGACAATGCGCTTTCGACCATCGTCGATGCCAACATCACCACGCTCATCGTCTCCGTACTCCTCTTCAGCTTCGGTGCGGGGCCGATCAAGGGCTTTGCGGTGACGCTCTCCATCGGGGTGCTGACCTCGATGTTCACCGCGATTTACGTCACCCGCGCGCTGATCGAATTCTTCCTGCTGCGCCGCGCGCAACCGACTTTGAAAATGTGAGGCTGCCATGCAGATCAAACTCCCCTTCATCCCCTTCATGAAATACCGCCGCCAGGGCATGTGGTTCTCGCTGTGCCTGACGGTGGCCTGCCTTATCCTCATCGTCGTGCGCGGCTTCAACTTCGGCCTCGAATTCACCGGCGGTGCCACCATCGAACTCGAATACCCGCAAGCGGCGGATATTGCGGCGATTCGCGGCAAAGTGGAAGCCGTGTATCCCGAAGCGAGCGTCATCCAATACGGCTCGTCGCGCGAAGTGCAAATCCGCTTTGCGGAAAAAGAGGGTGTGAGTACCGACGCGATGATGCAGGAACTGGTCGCGACCCTGCAAGCCGATGCCCCGGAGGCGAAACTCCTGAGCCAGTCGAAAATCGGCGGCCAATACAAGGAAGAACTCATCGAAAAAGGGCTGACCGCCTTTGTCCTCGCCTCTCTCGGCATGGTGATTTATCTCGGCATCCGTTTTGAATGGAAATTCGCCTTCGGTGCGGTACTTGCGCAGTTGCATGATGTCATCGTTACCGCCGGGCTTTTTGCCCTGACGCAATGGACGTTTGACTTGACGGTACTCGCGGCGCTCCTCGCGGTACTCGGCTATTCGGTGAACGACACCGTCGTCGTCTACGACCGCATCCGCGAAAACTTCCGCAAGCTGCATGACAAAACACCGACAGAAGTCATCGACATCTCCATCAACCAGACGCTCGCGCGGACATTGGTCACGAGCTTGACCACCATGCTCGCCGTGGTCTCGCTCGTCGTCTTCGGCGGGGCAACCCTCTTCGGCTTTGCCGCTGCGATGATCTTCGGCATCGTCTTCGGCACCTATTCCTCCATCTTCGTCGCAAGCGCACTGGTGGACGCAATGGGCGTCAAACACGAAGACCTGCTGCCGCGTGCCAAACAGCAGATTGACGAATTGCCATAAAAAACCCCTCTCCCTACGGGACTCGTCAGAGCTCGCGTAGCGAGATTGGGGGATGGGGAGAGGGGTTAAAAAACGCGTAGCGACAAAAGTACATAAACTTTTGGTTTTTTTAAGCTCTTTTGGTGAATATCAAAACCTTTGGTTTGATATGAGAAATTTTCTCACCATCAAGCGCTTATCGTGCAAAAAATTCTCACGACAAGCGCTTTATCATGATAAAAAACCACTATTTTTGACCGTTTTTTGAAAAAGGAACAGAAACACAATGGCTGGTCACAGTAAATGGGCAAACATCAAACATAAAAAGGCCAAGGAAGACGCCAAACGCGGCAAAGTCTTCACTCGTCTCATCCGCGAACTCACCGTCGCCGCGCGCCAGGGCGGTTCCGACGTCGATTCCAACCCGCGTCTGCGTCTTGCGATCTCCAAGGCGCAGGCGGAAAACATGCCGAAAGACACCATGGAACGCGCGATCAAACGCGGTGCGGGCGAACTCGAAGGCGTGCAAATGGAAGAAGTGCGCTTTGAGGGCTATGGTCCCGGTGGCGTCGCCATCATGGTTGATTGCTTGACCGACAACAACAACCGCACCGTCTCCGAAGTGCGCCATGCCTTCTCGAAAATGGGCGGCAACCTCGGCACCTCCGGCTCGGTCGCCTTTCAGTTTGACGAGCGCGGCGTCCTCTTCTTTGGCGAGGTCAAAGACGAAGACGCGCTGATGGAAGCGGCGCTGGAAGCGGGCGCGGACGACATCGAGATGGCAGACGGCAGCGCCGAAGTTCTGACCGCCCCGGAAAACTACGCCGCCGTTTACGATGCGCTGGTCGCCGCCGGTTTTACCCCCGACGAAAGCGAAGTCACCATGCGCGCGCAAAACCTCTCGCCCGTCTCCATGGACGACGCCGACAAAGTGATGCGCTTGATCGAACGCCTCGAAGAACTCGACGACACGCAAAGCGTCTACACCAACGCCGATTTCCCGGCGGAGTTTGAAGGATAATTTTTTGCGCGCGCTTCGGTTTGAAACAGTTGACCGCTCCAAGCCCCTCTCCCTGCGGGACTCGTCAGAGCTCGCGAAGCGAGAGAGGGGTTGGGGACTCGGAGAGCTGCGGAGCAGAGAGGGGTTAGACAAACATTCCAAAGTGATTCCAGAATTTGGGGAATATGTTTGGTTGCTGTCTTCCCATCTTTCTTTTTTCATTGGAGAGAGCAAGTGAACGTCCAGCGCCGCATCCTCGGCATCGACCCCGGCTCGCGCGTGACCGGCTACGGCATCGTCGATGTCGCCGGGCGCGAGGTGCGCTACGTCGATTCCGGCTGTATCCGTCTTGCCGAAGAAGCCATGCCGGTGCGCCTCATGATGATCCACCAGGGCATCGCCCAACTCATCGCCCAATACCGCCCGCAGGAATTTGCCATCGAGCAAATCTTTGTACACAAAAACCCGGATTCGGCGCTAAAACTGGGGCAGGCGCGGGGCGTGGCCATCTGCGCTGCCGTCCTCGGCGGCCTGCCCGTCAACGAATACGCGGCGAAAAGCATCAAGCAGGCGGTGGTCGGCAAGGGGGGAGCGGCAAAAACGCAGGTGCAGCACATGGTGAAAATCCTCCTCGGACGCGGCGGCCGCATCCAGAGCGATGCCGCAGACGCCTTGGCCGTTGCCGTCACCCACGCCCACCACCTGCAAACGCAAATCCGCCGCCAGCGCGCGGGTATTGTCGAGGCTTGGAAATAAATTCGCAGGATGGGCGTATAAGCCCATACGGTTATGAATGATTTCCGTGTAAATGAATTGGATGATTGCTGTAGGTTGACGGTGCATCTCGACAGGTCAGTTCGACAAGCTCACTGAGCCTGTCGAAGTGCGCTTGTCGAATCATCCGATTTTGGCTTCGGTTTTATAATGGTTTCATCGCAGATGGACGGCGTAGGTTGGCGGTGAGCGTGGTACACGCGAACCCCAACATCTGTAACATCATGGTGTTGGGGTTCGCCTTCGGCTCATCACCAATCTGCGATATTTTTAATTAATTTCATAAAAACCACAAAAATAGCCATTTTTTTACCACCATGAAGCGCTTGTCGTGACTGGAACAGCTCGCGCAGCGAGAGAAGATTTCTCACCATAAGCGCTTACTTTTAAGAAAATTTACCAAACAGGCGGAAACATGATCGGCTGGCTGCAAGGCAACATCATCCACAAAAGCATCGGACAAGTGATCCTCGACACCGGCGGCGTCGGCTACGACATCAGCGTGCCGTTGCCCGTCGGCGAAGCCCTGCATCGCGGCGAAAAGGCCGCGCTTTTCATCCACCACGCCCAGCGCGAGGACGGCCAGTATCTCTACGGCTTTGCCGACATCGAGCAGCGCACGCTGTTTCGCGAACTCACCAAAGTGAGCGGCGTCGGCCCAAAAATGGCGCTGATGATCCTCTCTGGCCTTTCCGTCAACGATTTCGTGCGCGTGGTGCATGAGCAAAACGTGGCGGCGCTCGTCAAAGTGCCGGGCATTGGCAAGAAAACGGCGGAACGCCTGCTCGTCGATCTCGGCGACCGCCTCGGCAAATCCTTCCAGTTTGACGCGCCGGAAGCGCCGAAGGCGGCAAGCCTTGCGATGGCAGAGGCGGAAACCGCGCTGGTCAATCTCGGCTGCAAACCGGCAGAAGCGCAGAAAGTCATGGAAAAAGTGCTGAAAAATTATGCGGGTGATCCGAATGACGCCGAAGCGCTGATTCGTGCGGCGTTGCAGCATTACTTCGAGGGTATGCGATGACCATTGAATCCGACCGTTGGGCAAGCGGCGCGAGCTTCGGTGCCGAGGAACAAAGCGCCGACCGCGCGGTGCGTCCCAAGCGCTTTGCCGAATACATCGGGCAGAAAGACCTGAAAACCCAGCTTGCCATCTCCATTGCCGCCGCCCTGAAACGGCGTGAAGCGCTCGATCATGTGCTGCTCTTTGGCCCGCCGGGACTGGGGAAAACCACGCTCGCCGCCATCATCGCCGCCGAACTCGGGGTCAGTTTGCAGCAAACCTCGGGGCCGATTCTCGACAAGGCCGCCAACCTCGCCGCCATCCTCACCAACCTCCAGGAAAACGACGTTCTCTTTATCGATGAAATTCATCGTCTTTCACCGGCGGTGGAAGAAATCCTCTACCCGGCGATGGAAGACTTCAAGCTCGACATCATGCTCGGCGAAGGGCCGGGCGCGCGCTCCATCCAAATGGACTTGCCGCCGTTTACCCTTGTCGGTGCCACCACGCGCTCAAGTCTCTTGAGCGCGCCGCTGCGCGACCGCTTCGGCATTACCCACCATCTGCAATTTTATGATTCGGAAGAACTTTCCGAAATCGTCACCCGCGCCGCGCGCCTGCTCAAAGTGGACATGGACCCGGCGGGAGCGCTGGAAATCGGCAAACGCGCGCGCGGCACGCCGCGCATCGCCAACCGTCTGCTGCGCCGGGTGCGCGATTATGCGCAAGTCAAAGGGCAAGGCGTCATCAGCCGGCAAATGGCGGATGAAGCGCTGCTCATGCTCGGCATTGATCATCTGGGCTTTGACGCGCTCGACCGTCGCCTCTTGGAACAAATCGTGCGCGGCTTCGGCGGCGGCCCCGTCGGCCTGGAAACGCTGTCGGCGAGCATCGGCGAAGAAAGCGGTACCCTGGAAACCGTGGTCGAGCCGTATCTCCTGCAATGCGGCTTTATCCAGCGCACCAAACAGGGACGCGTCGCCACCGCCCACGCCTGGCGGCATTTGGGACTCGCGCCGCCGGAAGCGTGAAGCGCTTTGAGGTGTTTCAAAAAATGGCGAAAAATAGTGGTTTTTTACCATCATGAAGCGCTTATGGTGGGAATTTTTTGCATGATAAGCGCTTGTGGGTGAGAAAAAATACCACATACCCGTAGGGTGGGCTTCAGCCCATCTTTTTGTAGGCACGGTTAGCGCCGCAGGCGCGTAACCGTACATGGGATGCCAAATGTACGGTTACGGCGCGTTGCGCCTAACCGCACCTGCAATCGCTGCGCGATACTGGGTAGGCTGGGTTAGCCCGCAGGGCGTAACCCAGCAAATAAAATGAAAAAAAGCTGGGTTACGCGGCGTTGCCGCTAACCCAGCCTACGTTTGCTGTTGACAATTCGCGAGAGAAATTTACAGAGCTTCAGGAAACTCTTTGAAGTATTGATGGTTTAGCCGCTGCGCGATTTTCTTTATCCCCCTCTCTGCTCCGCAGCTCTTCGAGTCCCCAACCCCTCCCCCTCGAGGGGGAGGGGCTTTAGTTCGTTGCTTTGTTTAAAGTTCGTTGCATCAGAATCTGAATTGTCAACATGCCCTAACACCCTACGGCACAGGCAGCGCCCAATCTGTGGGCAGGGTTTGCGGGTTGGCGATGGCGATGATTTTCAGCGGGCTGCGTTCGCCGCTTTGTACGCTGACGTCGCGCTTGCCGACGGCGAAGGTTTTCGCAAGCCATTTGCACAGATAGGCGTTGGCCTTGCCGTCTTCGGGGGCGGCGGTGATTGCGAGTTTGATGCGCCCGTCGTGGATGCCCTGATATTGGTCGCGGCTGGCGCGCGCCGTGATTTTCACGGCGAGGATGAGGGTGTTGCCTTGCCAGTGGGCGGGGGCAGTGTGGCTCATGCGCTGGGGTGGCTAAGGGCGGCGAACGCGAGTTTGACGGCGAGTTGGCCAAGCGCGTATTTGCCGAATTGCACGGCGAAGAGCACGACGATGGGGCTGAAATCCAGGCCGCCGAAGCTGGGGATGATGCGGCGCAGCGGTGCCATGATCCATTCGTTGCAGGCGAGCATGAGTTGCATGACGGGTTGGCGTGGGTCGGCTTGCAGCCATGAGCCGATGACGACGATGATGAGGCTGTAGAGGATGAGGTCGAGCCAGGTGCCGAGGAAGAATTGCAGGCTGCCGAGGATGAGGGTGAGCGGCAGCGAGCGGGTGAGGAGGAAGGCGGCGAGGAGCGCGATGATGAGGGCAACGATGACGGCACCGATGTCCCAGCGCCGCGTGGGGATGAGGCGGCTGAAGGGGAGGACGACGGGGTTGGTGAGCTGGTTGAGCCTTTCGAGGATGGGGTTTCTGCCGAGGCGGTAGGCGTTGGCGTGGAAGCGGATGAGGAAGATGGCGATGAGGAGTTCGATCAGGAGGTGGAGGGGCTGGAAGTTCATTGCCAGTCTCCGGTGAGTTCGTCGTTGATGGCGCGGCTGCGTTTGACAACGGCGTCCATGGCGCGGGCAACGAGGGCGTCAAGCGATTGTTCGTTAAAGGTTTTGATGGCCTGTTCCGTGGTCCCTTGGGGGACGGCGATGCTTTGCACGAAGGGGGTGAAGGCGGTTTCGTTTTCGTGTTCGACGGCGAGCGTCGCAGCGCCCAGCGCGGTGAGGCTGATGATGTCGTAGAGTTCTTCTTTTTCAAAGCCGTAGGATTCGCCGGCGGCCATCATGGCCTGCATGAAGCGGAAGAAGTAGGCGATGCCGGAGCCGGAGAGGGCGATGAAGCCGTCCATTTGTGTTTCGTCGTCGAGCCAGACGGTGGAGCCGACGGCGGAGAAGATGGTTTCGATCATGGTTTCGTCGGCTTCGTCGATGTCGTCTTCGCTGTAGAGGGCGGTGAGCGCGGCCTGGACGCTGGCGGCGACGTTGGGCATGGCGCGCACGAGGGAAACGTCGTCGCCGAGGAGTTTGCGGTAGTCGGCGAGTTGGATACCGGCGGCGACGCTGATCACGGTTTGCGCGTTGAACGGGTATTCGCGGATTTCTTCCAGCACGGCGCGCATTTGTTGCGGCTTGACGGCGAGGATGAGGTAATCGGCGTTTTCGCACAGCCAGCGGTTGTCGGCGCGGCAGTCGATAGCGAAGCGCTTTTTCACGGCGGCGGCGCTTTCCGCGTTGTGGGTGCTGGCGAGGATGTCTTTGGCGGCAAAGCCGGATTCGGGCTGGAGAAGGCCTGAGATGATGGCGCTTGCCATGTGGCCTGCGCCGAGAAAACCGATGGTGGGGGTGGACATCTGGACTCCGTGCGTCGAAAAAAAACGTGGCGATGGTATCATGCCCGGTCGCGATTTTTGCGCTAGAATGATGCTGGATTTTTTGTAACAAAAGGACTGACCATGGCCACGGAGATGAAACTCGATGATTTGCTGCGCTTTGCCCACCGGCAGGGCGCGTCGGATTTGCACATGAGTGCGGGCTTGCCGCCGATGATTCGCGTGGATGGCGACGTGCGGCGCTTGAATGTGCCGCCGCTCGACAAGGATACGCTGCGCGAGATGATTTTCGAGATCATGAACGATGTGCAGATCAAGAATTTCGAGGAAACCTGGGAGGCGGATTTTTCCACGGAAGTGCGCGGGGTAGCGCGTTTCCGTGTCAACGTTTTCCTGCAAAACCGGGGGCCTGCGGTGGTGTTCCGGACGATTCCGAGCCGGGTACTCACGCTCGAAGATTTGCAGGCACCGGAAAAATTCAAGGAAATTATCGATGTGCCGCGCGGATTGGTGCTGGTGACCGGGCCGACCGGTTCGGGCAAATCGACCACGCTCGCGGCGATGCTCAACCACATCAACGAAAACAAGCACGAACATATTCTGACCATCGAAGACCCGATCGAATTCGTGCACGAATCGAAGAAATGTCTCGTCAACCAGCGTGAGGTGCACCGCGACACCCAGAGCTTCAACAACGCGCTGCGCGCAGCCCTTCGTGAAGACCCGGATATCATCCTCGTGGGCGAGCTGCGTGACCTGGAAACCATTCGCCTCGCGCTCACCGCCGCAGAAACGGGACACTTGGTGTTCGGCACGCTGCACACCTCGTCTGCGGCAAAAACCATCGACCGTATCATCGACGTCTTCCCCGGCGAGGAAAAGCAGCTGGTGCGTTCGATGCTGTCCGAATCGCTGCGGGCGGTCATCGCCCAGACGCTGCTCAAGAAAATCGGCAGCGGTCGGGTCGCCGCGCACGAAGTGCTGGTCGCCACCTCGGCGGTGAAAAACCTCATCCGCGAAGACAAGGTGGCGCAGATTTATTCCATGATCCAGACCGGCGGCCAGTACGGCATGCAGACCCTGGATCAGGCATTGAGAGGGCTGGTCAACCAGGGACTGGTTGATCGCGAAACCGCGCGTGCCAAGGCGCACGACAAGCAGGCATTCTAAGGAGGACGCATGGCTATCCCCAAATCGGAAATCCGTAACGTATTCGACAAACTGGTGAAATTCGCCGCCGACCAGAAAGCGTCGGATATTTTCATCAACACCGACCAATATGTGTCCGTGAAAAGCAACGGCATCCTGAACCCGGTGAAACAGCTTTTCATGGAAAAGGAAGACGTCTACAACCTCATCGAAACCGTGGCGCGCAAGGAAGCCTATGAATCCTTCCTTGAAACCAACGAACTCAACATGATGGTGGAAGTGCCGGACGTGACCTATCTCCGGGTCAACGCCTACCAGCAGCGCAACATGCCCGGCCTCGTCATGCGTCTGATTCCTTCCGACATTCCCCGCCTCGACGACCTGCATCTGCCGCAGCCCGACGTGCTGCGCCGCCTCGCGCTGGTACGCCGTGGCCTCATCATCATCGTCGGTGCGACTGGTAACGGTAAGTCCACCACGCTCGCGTCCATGATCGACTACCGCAACGAAGAGCGGCAGAACCACATCATCACCGTGGAAGACCCGATCGAATTCATGCACAAAAACAAGAACTCGGTCATCATCCAGCGCGAAGTGGGCATCGACACCGACTCCTACGGCACCGCGCTGAAAAACTCGCTGCGCCAGGCGCCGGACGTCATCCTCATCGGCGAGATCCGCGACATCGACACCATGCAATACGCCATGCACTTCGCGGAAACCGGTCACCTGTGCCTTGCCACACTGCACGCCACCAACTCCGTGCAAGCGCTTGACCGCATTTACAACTTCTTCCCGCGTGACCAGCGCAAGGCGCTGCAGGCAGAACTCGCCAACAACCTCGTCTGCCTCATCACCCAGCGCCTCCTGCCGAAATCCGACGGCTCCGGGCGCGTGGTGGCGATGGAAATGATGTACAAAAGCCCGTACATCGAATCACTCGTGGCCGACGGCGATCTGGAAAAAATCCCCGAAGCCATCGAGCGTGGCCGTCCGGAAGAAGGCCTCATGACCTTTGACCGCTGCATTTTCGACCTCTACGAAGAAGGCACCATCAGCTACGCCGATGCGCTGGAATTCGTCGAATCGCAGAACAACTTCCGCATCCGCATCCGTACCCAATCGAAGCGCCGCCTGCCCACCGAACTGCAAGCCAGCGGCGACATCTACGCGGTGCAAAGCGACGACGCCCTCGAACGCGAACTCATGCGCAAGGATCGCGAAGCCCGCGAAATCCAGCGCCGCGAAGGCAAGCGCGCCATTGGCACCTGATGCGCTAGTCCCCGTTCGTTCATCAAGCCTGCCCGTGACCACACCGGCAGGCTTTATTGGTTTTCAAACAACCCTTGAAAATCGTTGTTTTTTCTCATGATGAAGCGCTTTGTGTGAGAAATTTTCTCACCATAAGTACTTTATTGTGATAAAAAAACACTATCGTTAAATACAGAATCCGCATGAGTGAATACAAAGCCTCCGACCTTGAACTCCTGAAAGGTCTCGACCCGGTCAAACGCCGCCCCGGCATGTATACCGACACCACCCGCCCCAACCACCTCGCCCAGGAAGTCATCGACAACAGCGTTGACGAAGCGCTTGCCGGCTACGCCAGCCGCATCGAAGTGCGCCTGTACCGCGACGGCTCGCTTTCGGTACGCGACGACGGGCGCGGCATGCCGGTCGACATCCACCCGGAAGAAGGCATCTCCGGTGCGGAACTGATTTTGACGCGCCTGCACGCCGGCGGCAAATTTTCGCGGAAAAATTACAGTTTTTCCGGTGGTTTGCACGGTGTGGGCATTTCCGTGGTCAATGCGCTTTCCACACGCCTCGAGGTGGAGATCGAACGCGATGGCAGCCTTTACCGCATGGCCTGTGAACACGGCGATGTGGTGCAAAGCCTGCACATCGTGGAGGCCATCGGCAAGCGCCGCCACGGCACCTTCGTGCGCTTCTGGCCGGATGCCAGCTATTTCGACAGCGCCAGTTTTTCCGTGTCGCGCCTCGTGCAAAGCCTGAAAGCCAAGGCGGTGCTCGCCAATGGCCTGCGCATCGTTTTCATCAACGACATCAACGATGAAACCCTGGAATGGCACTACCAGCAAGGACTTTCCGCTTATCTCTCCGAACAGTTGCACGATGCGCAAAGCCTGCCCGCCGAACCGTGGACACTGACCCACAAAGACGACGATGGCGAACTCGACATCGCGCTCGCCTGGGTCGAATACCTGCCGCAAGGCATCTTTGAAAGCTACGCCAACCTCATTCCCACCAGCGGCGGTGGTACGCACGTCAACGGCCTGCGCAGCGGCCTCGTCGAAGCGCTGCGCGAATTCTGCGAATTCCGCCAGCTTCTGCCGCGCGGGGTCAAACTCAGCCCCGAAGACGTGTGGGAAGGCTGCCAGTACGTCCTCTCGGTCAAAATCCCCGAGCCGCAATTCGCCAGCCAAACCAAGGAACGTCTCACCTCGCGCCACTGCGCCGCCTGGGTCGCCAACCTCGTCAAGGACCAATTCGCGCTGTATCTCAACCGCCATGCGGAAACCGGCGAAGCCATCGCCCAGCTCGCCATCAGCCATGCGCAGAAACGCCTGCGCGCCGGCAAACAAGTGGTGCGCAAAAAAACGGTGAGCGGCCCGGCGCTGCCCGGCAAACTCGCCGACTGCATCAGCCAGGACAGCCGCGACAGCGAACTCTTTCTCGTCGAAGGTGATTCCGCAGGCGGCTCGGCGAAACAGGCGCGCGACCGGCAAACCCAGGCCATCCTCCCGTTGCGCGGCAAAATTTTGAACACTTGGGAAGTCGCCTCCGACGAAGTCATGGCCAGCCAGGAAGTGCACGACATCGCCGTCGCCATCGGCATGGACCCCGGCAGCGACGATCTCTCCGCGCTGCGCTACGGCAAAGTGTGCATATTGGCCGATGCCGACTCCGACGGCCTGCACATCGCCACCCTCATCTGCGCCCTGATGGTGCGCCACTTCCCCGCGCTGGTTGCCGCCGGACATTTATATGTCGCCATGCCGCCGCTCTACCGCCTCGATGCCGGCAAGCGCGTCGAATACGCCCTTGATGACAGCGAACGCGACGCCATCATCCGCAACATCCGCCGCGACGGCTTTTCCGGCAAAATCAACGTCACCCGCTTCAAAGGCTTGGGCGAAATGAACCCGCCGCAGCTGCGCGAAACCACCATGAACCCCGACACCCGCCGCCTTGTGCAGCTCGTCCACGAAGAAGGCGACGCCATGGATGCCATCCTCGACATGCTGCTCGCGAAAAAACGCAGCGCCGACCGCCGCGACTGGCTGGAACGCCAGGGCGACGAAGCCGACAACCTCGATGCCCTCGCCCCGGAAGCGGAAATAATGGAATGAGAAATTTTCTCACTATAAAGCGCTTATTGTGAGAAATTTTCTCATGATAAGCGCTTCTATATGGTAAAAAATTACTATTTTTTCTGTTTTTGTGAAAAATAGCATTTTGCAGGCGATGCGCCTGCGCCACGCACAACACTTTCGCCGCCTTTCTGCCGGGAAAAAAGCGCAAAATCCGGCTGAAAGCGTTTGCATTTTCCAAAATCCGCGCTTAGAATGCGCGCTTTCTTTTTAGCCAGACAACGAGGAATTGAATGCCAAGTGTAAAAGTACGCGATAACGAGCCTTTTGACGTCGCCCTGCGCCGTTTCAAACGTTCTTGTGAAAAAGCCGGTGTGCTCGCCGAAGTGCGCAGCCGCGAGTTTTACGAAAAGCCGACCCAGGAGCGCAAGCGCAAACTGGCCGCCGCCGTGAAACGCAACGCCCGCCGCATCAAGAAAGAACGCGGCCGTTTCGAGCGTCTGTACTGATACACGATGAGCATCCGAGCCGCCGTGAATGCTGCCATCAAGGAAGCGATGGTGGCAAAAGACAAGGAAACCCTGCAAACCCTGCGCATGATGAGCGCCGCCTTCAAGCAGATTGAAGTTGATCGCCGCGTGGAAATCACCGACGACATCGCACTCACCGAGCTGGTACGCCAGGTCAAGCAGCGCCAGGACGCGGCAAACCAGTTCCGCAACGCCGGGCGCGACGACCTCGCCGCCCAGGAAGACCGCGAAATCGCCGTGATCCAGCGCTTCCTCCCGGAGGCGATGAGCGAGGCCGACATGCAGGCGCATGTTGACCGGCTTTTGGAAGCGAGCGACCTGCCGCGTGAAATGAAATCCATGGGCAGCCTGATGGCGCAGCTCAAAAGCGAACTGGAAGGCCGCGCGGACATGGCGCAAGTCAGCAAATATCTGCGCAGCCGCTTGCAGGGCTGAAACAGGATGCCGTGAAGCGCATCGCCAAACCTTTCATCGACGAACTCGTAGCGCGCACCCGCCTGGGCAGACTGGTGGGTGCGCCCGGTCCTTTGGCCAACAAAAGCGGCAGCAATCACTGGGCATGCTGCCCGTTTCACGAGGAAAAAACGCCGTCGTTCAGCGTCAACGAGGCGCAGCAGTTCTACCACTGCTTCGGCTGCGGCGTGGGCGGCGACGCCATCCGTTTCCTGATGGATTTGGACAACCTCACCTTCGTCGAAGCCATCGAACAGCTCGCCGATTTCAACGGCATGGCGGTGGAATACGAGGAAACCCGTGACGATGGCGAGGCGCAGCGCAAACGCGCGCGCAGCGATGAAGGCCTGCTCTGTTTGCAGGCGGCGGCGGCGTTTTTTGTGGAACAGCTGTATGGCGACAAGGGGCAGGCGAGCCGCGCCTATCTGCGTGAACGCGGCCTGAAAAAATCCACGCTCGACCATTTCATGATTGGTTATGCACCGCCCGGCAATGCCTTGCGTGAACACCTCGTCGCCCGGTACGGGGAAGCGCTGCTGCTGGAAACCGGGCTGCTCGGCAAGGCGGAAGACGGCCACACCTACGACTGGTTCCGCGACCGTATCATCTTCCCCATCCACAACGTGAAGGGGCAGGTGATCGCCTTTGGCGGGCGTGCCGTGGGCAATGCCATGCCCAAATATCTGAATTCGCCGGAAACGCCGTGGTTTTCCAAGCGTCATGAACTCTATGGCCTGCACCAGGCGATGAAAGCGCCGCATCGCGGCAAAACGCTGCTGGTCACCGAAGGCTATATGGACGTGGTGAAACTCGCGCAGCACGGCATGGATCACGCCGTGGCCGCGCTGGGCACGGCGATAGGCGAAACCCATATCGTCCAGCTCGGCAAGCGCGCAGGGAAAGTTACCTTTGCCTTCGACGGCGATCAGGCCGGGGAAAAGGCGGCGGAAAAAGCGCTGGATGCCATCTTCGCCCAGTTCAACGAACAGTGCGAATGGCGCTTTGCCTTTTTGCCGCCGGGCGAGGATCCCGATTCGCTCGTCGAGCAAAAGGGCATCCACGCCATGCAGGACGTGCTCGATGCGAGCATCACGCCGTCCGCCTTCCTGCTGCGCCTTTTGGATGATGGCGCGGGCGAGGCGCGTTCGGCGGAAGGCAACACGGCGCTGATGGCAGAAGCGCGGCAATGGCTGAAGAAGCTGCCGCAGGGCGATTACCGCCAGCAAGTGGCGCGGGTGGTGCAGGAGCGCTTTGCCCTCGGCGAAACCCTGCAAGACGGCCTGCCGGCGCCCGTGCCGATGCGCAAGGCCGCGCCGCCGCGCGCCTCGGTGCGCGAAGCCACGGCTGCGGATTTGCGCTTGCTCGCCATCGTGCAAAGCTGTCCGCGTTGGGCATTCACCACCTTTGCCGCGCTGGATGCGATGCAGGAAGAATTGCCGCTTGCGAGCGAACTTGCCTACCGCATCTGCGCCTGCGGCGATGATGATGCGGTGGTCGCCCAGTTTGTCGCCGAGTACGCGCTCGCCGACAAACTGGCGGCGCTCGCGCGCACGCTGGCGGTGCTCAAACCCGAGCAATGCCTGCTCGAACTGGAAGACACCCTGGCACAAATGCTCGCCCGCCGCGACGAACGCAGCGGGCGTCTTGAAAAATTGCGGGGCTGACCGCATATAGCCTGCCTTGAATCCCGGGGTCCGGGCAGTTGGTTTTACTTTTTGGGGAAAGCGGATGAGCGATTTTGAACGCGAACATGATGATGACGATCAGGATGACATCAA
>JAUNKJ010000032.1:13060-16974 GCA_030532785.1 Cardiobacteriaceae bacterium | reverse complement strand
CCGGCGCCAAATCCATCCGCGACGTCATGGCCTTCCCGAAAACGCAAACCGCCTATTGCCTGCTCACCGACGCCCCCTCGGAAGCCTCGGATGCACAGCTTAAAGAACTGCACATCCGCAAACGACAACAGGAAAAAGCGGCGGGATAATGCCAACGGCGGGGCAACCTGTCTTTTGCGCCCACTGCAACGTAGGCACGGTTAGGCGCAACGCGCCGTAACCGTACATTCCCCCTCTCATGTACGGTTACGCACCTGCGGTGCTAGGGGCTGTTGACAATTCAGACTCTTGGACGATGAACTTCAAACAAAGCAACGAATTAAAAACCCCTCCCCCTCGAGGGGGAGGGGTTGGGGAGAGGGGGATAGACAAATTCTCGAAGCGACAAAATCTCCAAGATTTCAAGCTACCTTTCAAACTCCCGTAAATTCCCCTCACGAATTGTCAACAGCCCCTAACCGTACCTACAAAAATAAATCTGGTGAGAAAATTTCTCATTATAAAGCGCTTATTGTGCAAAAAATTCTCATGATAAGCGCTTTGTGATGATAAAAAATCACTATTTTCTCAATAAAATAATAAGAAAAAGTAGGTGCGGTTAGGCGCGATGGTTCGACAGGCTCACCAACCGCGCCGTAACCGTACATTTTTCATAACCCTCCCGTACGGTTACGCGCTTAATGCAGTGAGAAAATTTCTCATTATGAAGCGCTTGTTGTGCAAAAAATTCTCATGATAAGCGCTTTGTGATGATAAAAAATCACTATCTTTCTCAAGAAAATGATAATAAAAAGTAGGTGCGGTTAGCGCCAAAGGCGCGTAACCGTACAAAACGAACCCTCATGCAAACATACGGTTACGGCACGGTTGGTGAGCCTGTCGAACCATCGCGCCTAACCGTACCTACCATCACGATTCTGCATCCGTGCTCTGCCATGCCCAATTACCGCCGTCTTTTCATTCCCAATGCCACATGGTTTTTTACTGTCAATCTGCAGGAACGGCGCGGCAATGATTTGCTGGTGCGTGAAATCGATTTGCTGCGTGAATCGGTGCGCAAGGTCAAACGCCGTTGTCCATTTGAAATTATTGCCTGGGTGGTATTGCCGGAGCATATGCATTGTCTGTGGCAATTGCCGGAAAATGATCACGATTATTCCCTGCGCTGGCGTTTGATCAAAAGCCATTTCAGCCGTCAGCTACCGCAATATCGCTCTGCCGTCCGCCGCAAACAGGGCGAGCGCGGCATTTGGCAGCGTCATTATTGGGAGCATTACATTCGCGATGAGGCCGATCTTGCCCGCCATATTGATTACATTCATATGAATCCGGTGAAGCATGGCTGGGTCAGCCAAGTCAGGGATTGGCCATATTCCAGTTTTCACCACTATGTTTCCCAAGGGGTTTATTCGCCGGAGTGGTACGCGGCGATTGACGACGGCGCGTTTGGCGAATAAGTTGCGCGCTTTGACTGGACAGCGGAGACACCATGAACCATTTTGATTTGATTTGCATCGGCGGCGGTTCCGGCGGGATTGCCACCGCGCGGCGCGCGGCGGAGTACGGCGCGAAGGTCGCCGTGGTGGAAAGTGCGCGTTTGGGCGGTACTTGCGTGAATGTCGGTTGTGTGCCGAAAAAGCTTTTCTGGTATGCGGCGAATACGGCGGAGGCTTTGGATAACGCGAAGGTTTTCGGCTTTGCCGGAGTGCCCGAGCATCCCGTGTTCGACTGGCGGCAGTTCAAGGAGAAACGCGATGCCTATATCGCGCGGCTGAACGGCATTTACGAGAACAATCTGGAGAAAAGCGGGGTAACGCTGTTGCGCGGCGCGGCGCGTTTTGTTGATGGCAAAACGGTTGAAGTCGCAGGAAAAATCTATAGCGCCGACCATATCGTGATCGCGACCGGCGGCAAGTCGCGCATTCCTGCCATTCCCGGTGCGGAGCTGGGCGGTACGTCGGATGATTTCTTTGCCCTGGAGATGCAGCCTGCGCGCGCGGTGATTGTCGGTGGCGGCTACATTGCCTGTGAAATCGCAGGCGTTTTGCAGGCGCTGGGTACAGAAACCCATCTCGTCATTCGTGGCGAACGCCCGATGCGCCAGCTCGATGAGGACATCAGCGCGACACTTGCCGACGCCATGCGCGAGCAGGGCATTGCTCTCCATTTTGGCTGTGAAGTCAGTTCGGTACAAAAAAAAGATGGTGCGCTCGACATCACTTTGGAAAACGGCGACACCCTGCAAGGCGACCTCCTTCTCTGGGCGATTGGCCGCGATGCCAATACCGCCGACCTCAATCTCGCCGCCGCTGGGGTGGCAATGCGCGACAACGGGCAAATCCCCGTCGATGCCTGGCAAAACACTAATATTCCCGGCGTTTACGCGATTGGCGACATCACCGGCGCGGTGGAATTGACCCCGGTGGCGATTGCCGCCGGGCGCCGCCTTGCCGCGCGTCTGTTCAAGGGCGATGCGGAGAGCAAACTTGATTACGACAATATCCCGAGCGTGATGTTCACCCATCCGCCGATCGGCGTGGTCGGCCTTGGCGAACGGCAAGCGCAGGCGCGGCACGGCAAGGACAACATCAAAACCTACCGCGCCGCCTTTACCCCGATGGCGCGCACCTTTGCCGTACACAAGCCGAAAACCCTGATGAAACTCGTCTGCCTCGGCGTGGAAGAGCGCGTCATCGGCATCCAGATGATCGGCGACGGTGTGGACGAAATGCTGCAAGGCTTTGCCGTGGCAGTAAAAATGGGCGCGACCAAGGCGGATTTCGACAACACCGTCGCCATTCATCCGACGAGTGCGGAAGAGTTGGTTACGCTGCGTTGATGGTGGTTTTTTATCATGGTGAAGCGCTTCTTGTGGGAAACAACTCACGATAAGCGCTTCATCATGAGAAATTATCTCACAGACAAACGTAGGGTGGGCTTCAGCCCACCATCAGACAATGATTCGTAGGGTGGGGTGGCGAAGCGTAATTCAGAAAAATCCGAAACACTGCGATGGGTTACGGTGCTGTGTACCTAACCCAGCCTACACTTTGGCGCTGCGTTCTCTATCCGGCAAGCGTTTGTGAATAAAAGGCAATGCCTTCTCGGCAAAGGGCTTTTCCGGCTTGTGAAAGATGGCTGTCGTGATACCATCGTCGGCGGTTAAGTAACTGTTTTTCAACGTTATGAAGTAACAGTTACGATCCGCGCCATGCATGGGCATGGCGTTTTTTCTTCGCAAGGAGTATCACATGAAAGTACAAGATGAAGTATTGGCTGTTCCGGGTCAGGGGCGCAGAAAGTTGTTGCAGCTCGCGGCGTTGGGCGGCGGGGTGTCGTTGCTTGCGGCAGGCGGTTTGTTGCCGGAGGCGAAGGCGGCTGGCGCGACTGATGCGTTGCTGTTGAGCTGCATGGATTTCCGCCTGATGGACGAGATTGAGCGCTATATGGGCGATACCCGTGGCTTGCGCGACAAGTACGACCATATCGTGCTGGCCGGTGCTTCGCTGGGTGCGGTGACGGATCAGTTCCCGGCGTGGAACAAGACGTTCTGGGAGCATTTGGATGTGGCGATCAAGTTGCATGACATTCATACCGTGATTGTCATGGATCACCGTGATTGCGGCGCGTACAAGGTGATTCTCGGCGAAGAGGCTGTGAAGGATGCCGATAGCGAGAAGGCGGCGCATGTTGAGCAGCTGGCAAAGCTGAAGGGCATGATTGCCGAGCGTTATCCCAAGTTGAAGGTGGAGACGCTGTTGATGTCGCTCGACGGCACGGTGGAAGAAATCGCCTGATGCGATGATTTTTCTGCGCGGATTCGTCCGGCAGGAAAGCGAAACCCGCGGGTTTGCCGCGGGTTTTTTGTTTGTGGGGAGGGGATACGGGGGGGCGGTCCCATGGCGATGTTTAGT